>JBGOVH010000352.1:0-4108 GCA_041478005.1 Terriglobia bacterium
CCGAATCCTATGGAACCGTTTGAAATCGAAAAAATTGATTCAACTCACGGATGAAGAAGCTTTGGCGGCGATCGATTACTGGTTCTTGTACCGGCATAAATATCTCCTTAACGGGCGAGAAGCAGTCTCTCCCAGGAAAATTCTGATGGTTTCGAAGCGTCTTCCTAAGCTCGGGGTTGATGGTTCCTGGATATTGGTCAACCTAATTAAGGGACTCTCATCCAATTGCGAAATTACGCTCCTTTCGTTCATGGAAACTGAAGAAGAGAAATCGCACGCCACCTACCTGCAGCAATTCTGTAAAGAGGTCAAGACGATCACACTCTATCCTTACAGCAATGAACTGAAGAGTTCGTTTCTTTTCTCCAAACTCTTTGCCGTCGTCAATTCATTCCTCCTAATGCGAAAAGAGGTCCTGAATCAATTGAAAAACGGAGATTATGATCTGGTACAGTGTGAGTATTTGCATACGTTGAATTTCATCCCCAACCTAAACCGATTCCCCAGCTTGCTCACTCATCACGAAGTTTTGAGCCTGGCGCATGAAAGAAACTTCCGCGCTGCCCGAGGAGTAGTCCAGAGTATTTCCCGATTTCTGAAGTGGAGAGTGACAAGGGTTTATGAGAAACGAATCTGCCGGAAGGTAAAATCCATCGTCGCCCTCTCCCCGGTGGATCAAGATTACCTGGAGTCCAGACTGAAAGTGAAGCATCCCCAACTGGCCCATAGTGGCGTTGACACAAAGTTCTTCAGACCTTGCGCTGGTTGTCCAGAGAACCCTAACAGCTTGATTTTTGTGGGTTATTTTAAACACCCTCCAAACGTTGAGGCGCTGCAGTTTTTTTTCCGGGATATCTGGCCAGAAGTCACCAGCGCCATTCCAGAGGCCACAATCACCATCATAGGGCGCTTTCCTCCACCCGAAATACTGGCTTACAGCCAGCGAGATTCGGTGACTTTTACCGAGTTTGTTCCCGACTTGCGGCCCTTCCTGCAGCAGCATGCCATTTTTATTGTGCCCATTATCAGTGGAGCAGGCTTGCGTGGGAAGATATTAGAAGCTCTGGCGATGGGGAAGGCAGTCGTGGCTACGCGACTAAGTGTAGAGGGTTATCCCTTCAAACACGGTCGAGAACTCATGATTGCGGATAGCGTGGAGGATTTTGTTCATCATACCGTGGCTCTCTTGAAGGATCCGGCGCGGCGCTCTGAACTCGGAAGATGTGGCCGTGCCAGGGTTGAAGCAGAATTCGGTGTGGCGCGATTGACTCAAGCCTACGAGCGTCTGCATCAAGAACTTTTCCGATGAGCCTGGTATCTATCGTTATCGTGAATTACCGCTCTGGTGAGATCTTAAAATCCTGCCTAGGGTCTCTCGTTCAGTCATTGTCGTCGCTCGACTTTGAAATCCTGATCATCAACAACGGCTCTACCCGGGATCTGGCTCCAGTATTGGCACAAGACTGGCCGAATACTCGAATCATTCAAAACAGTTCAAACCTGGGATTTGGCGCTGCAGCCAATATCGGGTTTCTCCAGTCCTCAGGAAAATTTTTGCTCCTGCTTAACCCTGATATCCTGGCGCAGGAAAATTCGATCCATGTGCTGTTACAAACCTTGGACTCTAGTCCGGAGGCCGGAATCGCGCTTCCCCAGCTCCGAAACCCGGATGGGAGCCTTCAATATTCCTGTCGCCGCTTTTATACCTATACCACGCTGCTTCTGCGCCGCGGCCCGCTCAGAAGACTGTGCTCTGGGCACTCCTCTATTCGGGACCACTTGATGCTGGACTGGAACCACGAAAGCCTGGCTTGTGTAGACTGGGGCCTGGGAGCAGCGATGCTTGTCAGACGTTCGGCCATAGAAGATCCGCCCCTTTTCGACGAAGGCTTCTTCCTCTATTTTGAAGATGTGGATCTCTGCTTCAGAATGCGCCAGCGAGGATGGAAAGTACTCTACAATCCTGCGGCAATCATGATCCACCAGCATCGGCGCGAAAGCGCCAGACCCGGTTCTTTCCTGGCCAGGCGACATCACTTCTCGAGCTTAATGAAATTTCTCTGGAAATACCGATTTCGTTTGAATGAGCTACAGTGACGACATTTGGTAGCTTCCCTAATCCCTCCCTCCCTTTTTCATCAAGCCCAAATTCATGAATCTCATCTTTATATTTGGCGGGAAAAGCTTCGCAGGATAGAGACTGCATCCACCTTGGACAGATGAACAGCTGCGAGGGCGTCTTCCACGTAGGCGGGGCGGCGCATGCCGTTGAGGACGCAAGAGAGGCCTTCGAGGTTTAGCAAAACATTCATTGCAATCTGACTGAGAGAATGTGAAGGCTCTGTGTAGCCGGCCTGAACGAGTCTCTTCCTAACTTGGTCCGAAACCCATTGTTGCTGGGCTTGCACGTGACGCTCGATTTCTTCAAAGGTGTTATGAACCAGCGGGAAAAATTGTTCCTGCCAGGATTGCCACTCGGAACTTTTCTCAGACATGGCAGATTGGTTGCGCAACCAATCTTGCAGCGGAGTCATCACATATTTCCCGACCACATGCTCCCAGTGGTCTACCGACCTTACCTGGGGTACTACCATTTCCAACAAATCTGCCAGACCCGACTTTGAGCCACCCAGCAACGGAACTCCCATTGTGCGATGAAGAGAATCCTCATGCCCACGTAATGGCTGCAGTAGTGCTTTCAATTCCTTTCTGCCAGGCGGTTCCTGACCCGGTCTGGAGAAATCGGCCAGGCGAATCATCTGATTGTTATGAAAAGCATTCAGCGGGCGATTGACCAGCACACCCAATCCACTCTGGTGGCATAGTTGGAGAACGGTTTGGCCGTCATTGTTGACTTCCAGGGCTCCACCACTCTCGTAAAGATTCATCGGAAGTTGGACAACTCGAAAATGGTGATTTCTGGAAATACTTTCGGCTTCAAGGAGACACCGTTTGACGCTGGTCATTGTCGGCTCCAAGCGCGGAAGCCCGTAGTTGTTTGAGCTGATTCCATACCAGCGAATTCTCCCCTGCTCAACTTTTTCCTCCAGAAATCGAAACGCCTGCCCAATACGCCGGTAGAATTCTTCGTGATCTGAAGTTTCGACAGTCTTGTGGTGGGCCTGGTGACTCAGAAAATATTCGGGATTGTGAAGAAGAAAAACGTCAATGAATTCAAGCTGCAGGCGCTGCAACGAGAGAGTTACCTGGGACTCCAGGAAATCGGCGTGGATACAGTGCCATAGTCCATCTCCATATTTGACCACCTCGGGAAAAGATTGTGTTTGGGCCAGCTCCATATTCTGTCCCTGAATGTAGCCTGCTTTGGTCACCACAATGGATTTTTCCCTTGCGTAATCTTTCAGAACTTTGCCGACCAGGATTTCGGACTGTCCATCCGTGTAATTAGCGCTGGTGTCGATGAGATTCCCGCCGCGATCCAGATAGTTTCGCAATGCCGCTTCATGTTCGGCAATTCCGTCGGCAATCCGATAACAACCGAAACCAAGAGGATGGCAGGCGAGGCCAGTGGAGCCGAGGGGTCTTCGATGGTCAGAGGCTGTAAGAGTCATAAAAAAGTTATCAGTGGTCAGTTGCCAGTTGCAGTTGAGATGCAAAAAAACTCACCATAGCCCAAGACTAGCCGAGAACCGACCCGTGTTAATTTACTTACTTAAGGACGCGAGTAAACCACTTAGAACACGTCCTACCTCCGCCGATTGCCCCAGTAATTGGTTTGCTTTGTCTGAATCTAGATAGTCGAGATTGCGAGCAATCATGATTTGAGTTTCTACTTCAAAGAGCGATCCTCTCGAGTGTCCAAGAAACTGCTGAAATTCACCTTGAGTCAGTCGCCCCTGGCCTTCGGCTATGTTGCTGGGCACGGAAACGGCTGCCTTACGAAGCTGGCTGGTCAATCCATAAACCTCCTCTTTTGGAAACTCCTTTGTTGCTCGATAAATGCTAGTTACCAAATCCATTGCCTTCTTCCAAACGATTAGGTCCCTATAAGAGCTGCCCATGGTTCGCCTCCTCGAATGCGATCTCGAAGTTCGGGTGAAGAGGGTGTGAGGAATAAGCAAACTAATTCACAGGTTATCCAACTGGC
>JBGOVH010000319.1:0-4367 GCA_041478005.1 Terriglobia bacterium
ACTGAGTAGGCGTAATCCGGCTGTCCCACCCGGCTGCCTTTCGCGTCAAGCCAGTCCAATCGCGCGACCACCTGCAACTGTTCGTGGAACACTCCGCGAGTGCGATAATAAGCGGTCAGGTGGTAAAAATGCCCAGCCTCCAGGTTGGTTAGTCGATGACTCCAACCTCCATAGGCAGCGGCGTTGCTATTCCCGGAAATCGCCAGCGAGTTGGGCGCGGAGCGAAACTGCGTGGAGTCCACGGTGCACCGTGGCAGGATTTCTTCTCGCTGAGCAAAAGTCTGCCAACCCGCGGGCAAGGTACCGTTCGCAGAAGAGAAGTCATTGAGTTCGATCTTTTTCCCATTTGCGAAAGAAACAGAAGCGGAAATGAAGATCAAGCAAAGAATACTTAAGACTTTCTTGCATAGAGAGGAAAGAAAAAATAATCTCTTCATGATTCCTCCTTGATTTGATTCAATGCGAAGCCAGCTTGGATCACTGTCACTCGCAAAGAATACCGTAACGAATCTCAGGAGAACAAATTTTCTTTGTGGGTCTATTACAACCTCTTAAGAAAGATGCTGAATCCAACCGCTGGCGTCAGCCAGTGGTAGGGAGTGCAAGCCATGATTGATACCGACCTCGTCAGCGGTCGGAGCTTCAATTTGCTGTTTGAGCAGTCAGCTGCAGTCCGGATGAAACTCCGACTGCTCACGCGGTCGGTATCTGAACATCGCCGATTCTTTTTCACTGGCTCACGCCAGTGGTTAGATTTTGTCTTTGTAACAATTTCTGAGACCTTCGCATCAGATTTGCCTGCGGGTGCTTCAGCTATCACGGTTCCCTGATAAAGGATTCATCAACCATGGACTTCAAACTCAGCCCAGAAGAAGTGCGGGTCTTGGGATCTCTCATCGAAAAGGAAATCACCACGCCTGAATATTATCCATTGTCTTTGAATGCTCTCATGCATGCCTGCAACCAGAAAACCAGCCGTGACCCGGTTGTTTCCTATGATGAGAATTTCGTAATTCAGGCTCTGGACGGACTGCGTGAAAAAAAACTCACACGAATGGTCAAAAGCACAGACAGCCGTGTTGCCAAGTACCGGCAGGTCTTCACGGACACCGCTAATCTTACTCAGCAGGAACTGGCTGTTCTTTGTGTCCTTATGCTACGGGGGCCTCAAACCGCTGGGGAACTCAGAGGACGCACAGAACGGCTTCACAATTTCGAATCCTATTCCGAAGTCGAGATAGCACTGCAAAGGTTGATGGAGAGGGAGCCGGGGGCTATGGTCCTTCAGCTTCTCCGCCAGCCCGGCACAAAGGAGCCGCGTTACGCGCATTTGCTCTCGGGGGAGATTGAGGAGATCGAAACTGCACGACTCCCACAAGATGCGGCCTTTGAGAGAAGTGCCGAACGGGAGAGAATTTCTAAACTGGAGCAGGAAGTGGAAAGGCTTTGTGCAGATATTAACGATTTGAAGCAACTGTTTACTGATTTCAAGAAACAGTTTGAATGAAGGCCCGGAATTGCAAAAACTATCCTGTGAATTTCGATGTTCGAATCTTGGGTTTCAATTTTGTTCGCGGAGGTAAACGCAATCCTGGAAAACCAAGTTAACCGTGAAGGCTTAACGCAGCCTGTGGCCGCAACCAAAATAGCCACAGAGACGCGGAGTTGAACCTGTGAGACAGCTTCAAGAGAAAACTCTTTTGGGACGCAGATGAACACCGATGAACGCGGAGGGTGGCGCACGGAAAGTCTTCGCGAAATGTCTGTGGTTTATGGCTGTGCCCTCTCAACCATTGTTTTGACTTTATCCACAATTATATCTTCCACAGCCTCCGTAAACGGTCCTGGCATACCGTAATAAATGCCCGACTGGTAAGCCTCGTAACCGCCTTCCTTGAGAACTCTGGCTGAAGGGATGTAGGCGAAGACATCGTTGGCGTAAGCGACCGTCCAAAGAGAACGAGCGTTCAGTTCTTTTTGTAAACGCAAAGCATAATCCACCACTACTTCGCCGGCCAGAGCAACTAGCGTCAATTCTTGGCCCAATTGGCAAATTTGAATGGGATAGGAGTAGTTAGAAGGGAGTTTCCCGTTTTCATCAAAGAGGCGCAGCATGCGTTGCGCATGGCGTTTGCGAAAGACATCCTTTTCTTCAAGCCGTTTTTCAAACTCGCCCCGTGGAGGCAGAGAAAGCGGGAGACTGACATATTCGAGTTGAGACTTCAAAGACCCCGCGATGGGCCTCATCGGCTGTGACAATGCTCGCGACACCGCATCTGCCAGAGAACTCCCATGTTGTTTGGCCAATTCCAGGGTACTGCGAGGATTCGGATTGGCATCGGCGCCACAGCCCATGACGAACAACACAGTGGTTTCCGGAAACTTTTGCTCCAACTCGCTCTGAGCGAACCCGGCGTAATCTCCGCTGATTTGGTAGAACTCGCCGGTCAAAGTCGTATTGTGGCAGGCGTAACCCATCACCACTGCGCGAAGTTTGCCCTGGCCGTCTTCCACCCTTAAGACCGGCACGGTGTGGTCCACCGGACCGCCTGGATTAACACCGATCTTAATACCATCCGGCGTAGGTTCTCTGCGATTGATGGCAAAGTCCACCTCGCCTTTCCCAAAAAAGAGTCTAGCGGGTGACAGGCTCTTAAGGGCAGTTTCCACAAGAGTGACGATCTGATCCTCGAGCTGATCGGTGTATTGGCTAATGATGTCAGTTTGTTCAGGTGTCAGGTCATACATGTCAATCAAAGAATTCCTGATGACGGGACCTGTGTGTGTATGCGAGGACGTCAACAAGAGTTTGTCGCGAGGCAGCGCACTGCGCCGATGAACATCTTGAGCGATCTTATCCGCGACGCTTCGACTCAAGCCGATCAGGTCAGTGGTGACAACAACAAAACGGTGTCCGCCTGGATCCTCCAGTGCCAAGGCCTTGGCATAAAGGTCATGGATCTTGCCTTCTGATGGCTTCTTACGACTACCGTAGCCCGCCATCCAGATGGATTTTTCCGGGGTAATGACTACTTTAGCAACCCCCGCCTTCCAGCCTTTTGCTGACCTTTCCTTTCCTGAAATCGAGCCTGTGATAACGAATGAAGTCAAGAGAAACACCACCATGAACGAGCTTCTCTTTCCAGGAATCATATGGTATCGATTGCCTCCGCATAAGTTTTGGTCATATTATCACCTGAAGTCAAAAGGGAGAAGGAGTCATTCATGCTCGTTGACAAAACCCTGATTCTTGCAGGGCTGCTCTCAATACTTTGCCACCAGAACACAGCAGCACCGGAAATCCGTGTGCCTCGGTTGGAAAAAGCCCCAGTGATTGACGGAAATTTAGAAGAGTGGAAACGCCTGGCATTCTCCGATGGAGTGTGGGACATCTATCGTTTGCAACAAAGTCCCTGGTACGACCCGGAGCGGAACCGTTTGACCGATCACGGCAACGAACCAGCTCCTGAAGACGACTTGAATGCTCGATATTACATCGCCTGGGATGCAGACTACCTCTATCTTGGAGCCGAGGTCCACGACAATGTCAACGACGTTGACGATCCTCAGCATGAGGACAAGCGCTGGTATTTCAAGGATTGCGTAGCCTGGTTCATTGAAGCGCCCCGGGACGAAGTTTCTGAATCTTTCGGTCAGGGAGACAACGCTTTTTGCTTTGTCATTGATGCAAGAAAGCCGAAGTACGGCGCCTGGTGGCGGCATGGGGCTCCAGGCAAAACCTATATCGAGGAGCCGATTCCAGCCCAAGCAGTGGATTATGCGATTAAGATGAATCCTTGGGGAAAGAGCAAGGGAGATTTTATCCTGGAAGCCAAGGTGCACATGGCCACGACTCTGGGGGAAAGCGATCCCACTTGGCATAAACCCAAGGTGGGTGACGTTTACAGCCTGGAGATTGTTCACACCGACCCGGATGGAGGCGGTTATGGTGGGCATTTCTTAATCTACGGAAAAGGGGATGACGATGCCACCTGGGGGAAGATGGTTCTGGTGGGGCCCATCAAGCCCATCGAAAGGAAGGAGAAGTGAAGGAAGAGTTGATGCCCATGTTTCACTTGTCCTGTGGTGGACAGGAGAAACGATGGGTAGCCACGGTGAGCGCCTTTGCGAGGCGTGGGTTTTGGGCCCGAGAGAATCCGCTCGGAAATGGGGGAGTCGGCCGCTGGGATGAGTCAGACTCCTGGATTTTTCAGTACAAACCAGTGCTCATCCATCATTAACGGTTCAGATACCAAAGCCCACGGCTCGCAAAGGCGCTCACCGTGGCTACCCCTTATCCAATGAGCTAAGCAGAAGTTTTCCCAACTTCCTTGTCCAGCCGCAAGATGTGGGTAAAGATCGTTCGG
>JBGOVH010000552.1:0-2894 GCA_041478005.1 Terriglobia bacterium
GAAATGCAGTCGCTTTGAAACTCTCATCGCTCTTTATGTGGAAGGGGATCTGTCTGAAATTAAATCCAGACAGGTGATCCGGCACCTGGGGGAGTGCTCCGCCTGCCGAGAGTTCGCTACAGCCCTGGCAGAAAGCCAATCTGCTCTGAAAGGCCTGGCGTCAGAGTCCTTGGATAGTGAGAGTTTCCGGACCGTACGGCAAGGAGTTATGAGTCAGATTTCACAAAGAGAAGAAATCGGTTCACAAGGCAGATGGATCAGCATTTGGAAAGCTTGGCAGTGGAAAGCCGCGCTGGCTGCGGCAACAGTCTTCGCAATTAGCTTAAGTCTGTTGCGACATGGACAGTTGGAGAAAACCGGTCCACCTCTAGTTCTGCCGGTTGAGGTTAAGACGTCGACTCCTGCCCTGCATGGTTCTCACGCAGAATTCTTGTCGAAAACTCTCACTTTTCCACCGCTCAAAAAGTCTCGAAGTCTCAGCTCGAAAGCAGTCGCCGGAATCGAGAAAGACGATTTTGAATCTCTTCACTTGAACCAAGACCCGATCGCTCCTCCGGAAGAAAGTAGTGACACTCCCCACGAGATTGCCCTGGGGGAATCCGTCGAAACAGAACCATTCGTGACAGAGCAAACAGCGCCCCAGCGGCCTTCCCTGGTTGTAAAACTGCTCACGGATGACCCCAACATTGTGATCTATTGGCTGATTGATGAGCCTACAGGAGAGAAGAAATGAGGCGAAATTTCTCAAGAACATTACTTTTGCTGATGGCCTTCGTCTGTTCGATGAGGCTTCCTTTGATCGGTCAATCCCAGAAAACTTCAGCGCCAGAACCAAAGCCCAGGCAAGAGAAGCCACACGCTGTTACAGATAAGGTTGTTTTCCAAGAAAAAGTCTTCGACATCAAATACGCAGATGTCACAAAACTTGCCGAGGTTCTGAGAGTCTTTGAGGCTCGTATCGATGGAAACCAGGAATTGAGGGTGATTACTGTCAGAGGCCGGAAAGAAACGGTCGCAGCCGTGGAAGATGCGATCAAGCGGTTTGACGTCCCCCAACCCCCCGCCAAAAACATTGAGCTTACCGCGTATCTGCTCGTTACTGGAGAGCAGGCTAACCAAAAGGCCAATATCCCGGAAGAACTACAAGGCGTCATCAAGCAACTGAGTAGCGTCTTTTCCTACCGTGGTTTTCGCCTGCTGGAAACGATGGCAGTGCTTAGTAGGGACGGACGGTCAGGAGGAGTCAGCGGTGTGCTTCCTCTTCAAAGTGAAAACAATCCGAACATGAAATACAATTTCGGATTCGATTCCGCACGCATAGTAACCAACGAAAATGGGCCCATCGTTCGAGTCGACAAGTTACGTTTGAATCTTTTGGGCGCCCGGTACACTCTAGCCGGCGGACAAACCCAACAAGATTCAATCTCGGGGATTTCCACTGACATCGACATTCACGAAGGACAAAAGGTTGTTGTCGGCAAAGCTTCTATAGAAGGAGGAAACGGAGCACTCTTTCTTGTGATGACCGCAAAGATTGTCGAGTGACGTGAGCTGATGTAAGATAAGCGGAATTCCGAGGTAACGCTCCTGGATTCTAACCAGTTCTCGGTGCAAGAAAGATAGTGTCGGAGAACCGTCTGGTGGAACGCGCGCTCCGTCGCGAGCTGCGCCAGCGTGGGCGGAGCGCGCGCTCCACCATTAGGAGAACCAAACTAACATCAGAACTGAATTCGAGCCTCGTAGAGGCGTAATATTTATAGACAAGAATAATCTGAGTTCCGAGCCCCAGCGGGGCGACATCTTCACGTTGCATATGCCGCTCCTAAAGGAGCTCGGTTCATGGACTGATTGCCATAGCTACAAATATCGCGCTCCTATCGGAGCTCCCCCCCTTCTTTTCGCATGCCTGTTTTCAAAGCCCTAACCATTGCCGGGTCTGATTCAAGCGGAGGCGCTGGCGTTCAAGCCGATTTGAAGACCTTTGCTGCGATGGGGGTCTATGGCTGTTCAGTCATCACCGCGGTGACAGCTCAAAACACCTATCAGATAACGGATATCCATCCAGTCCCTGCCGACATCGTGGCGAAGCAATTGGAAGCTGTGATGACTGACATTCGACCGGATGCTGTCAAGTCCGGCATGTTGGTCAATGCTGAAATCATTCGGGTACTAGCCTCCAGCTTAAGGCGCTTCCCCAAGGTTCCCTTCGTGCTGGATCCCGTCATGCTCGCTAAGAGTGGAGACACGCTGCTGGAAGTTGAGGCCATCGAAACCCTACGTGAGCAGCTTTTTCCACTAGCAGATGTCGTCACTCCTAATATCCCTGAGGCTGAAGCCTTGCTGGGGCGGAAACTCGAAGCTGAAACGGACCTTCGCGAGGCAACAAGAAACATTCTTGAAATGGGACCGAAGATCGTGGTCTTAAAGGGAGGGCATCGTCCTCGCAGCATGGCAAACTCAGCCCCTACCGAGGTCGAAGATCTCTTCTATGACGGACGAGAACTCATCCCCATTCGAGGTCCGTTCATTGATACGCCTCACACCCATGGGACGGGCTGTACTTTTGCTTCTGCCATTGCTGCAGGTTTGGCAAAGAAAATGGATCCTTACGCAGCAGTGCTGCAGGCGCGGGAGTATTTGACCGGGGCTTTACTCTCAGCTTTTTCTGTCGGAAACGGGAAGAGTCCAGTCCATCATTTTCATCGTTGGTGGCCATGATCAAGACAATCGTTATCTAGCTCAACCTGCCCGAATTTGAGAATAGCCAGGTTTGATGACCTCATAAATGATCCGGCATCGTTCACCATAAGGGAGAAAAGCGCTTTTCATGGAATTTATGGTGATTTTCTCAAAATCGTCTAGTGCGAGACCAAAAGCCTCGGCAGCGGCCTGAA
>JBGOVH010000318.1:0-4367 GCA_041478005.1 Terriglobia bacterium
ACGATGATTAGCAGCATGCTGGCCAAAACAACCATTGAGCCAAAGACTCTCTCTTTCTTGCAAGTTGGCTTGTTTCTGTTCATGGGTTATGTCGGTCTTATCTCCGGGGCCAACAAAGGGGACTTACTTGACTTGTCTGCATTAGGCGGAGTCTTTGGAGGGGAAAGACCCACAAGGAAGAGTTATAAGATCCTGGATACCAGTGTCATTATCGATGGGCGGATTGCGGATATCTGTGAAACTGGTTTTGTCGATGGAACACTCATTATCCCGCAGTTTGTGCTCCGAGAGCTGCAGCAGGTAGCAGATTCTGCAGATTCCCTTAAACGCAATCGTGGCCGGCGTGGATTGGATATCTTGCAGCGCATTCAAAAAATGGCCGGGATCAGTGTTCAAATCATTGAGACCGACTATCCAAGCATTCGTGAGGTTGATTTGAAACTGATTGAGCTGGCGAAGGAGATCGAAGGTAAAATCGTCACCAATGATTTTAACTTGAACAAAGTGGCACAGCTTCAAGGGGTGGAAGTTCTGAATATCAATGAACTGGCCAATTCACTCAAGCCGGTCGTTCTTCCCGGTGAAAGCATGAAAGTTTTTATTTTGAAGGAAGGAAAAGAATACAATCAGGGAGTCGCCTACTTGGATGATGGGACTATGGTGGTGGTTGACAACGCTCGAAAAATGATCGGCAAAACGATAGACACTTCAGTGACCAGCGTTCTGCAGACCACTGCTGGGAAGATGATTTTCGGACGCTATGAGGAAAGGACACATAAGATCGAAGCTGTAAGCCAATGAAGACCGTTGCCATCATTCCTGCAGCCGGAACTGGAACCCGGATGAGGACGAGCAGTCCGAAACAATTCCTTAGCCTTGCCGGATCGCCCATCATTATTCATACATTGCGTAAGTTCGCCCTTTGTCAAAACATTCAGATGGCCATTGTCCCCTTGCGCAAGTCTGATATGGCCCAGTTTCAAGAGGTTTTGGAAAAAGAGGGACTTTCCAAATTTGTTCGTTTGGTCCCTGGAGGGACACATCGTCAGGATTCTGTCTATAACGGGTTTAAGGAAATAGAAGAGGAGACTGATATCGTAGTGGTCCACGATGCAGTAAGACCGTTTGTCGAAATTGAGTTGATAGAGGCTGTGATTCAGGAAGCCTTGAAGTCTGGCAGTGCCGTTCCAGCTGTTCCGTGCGTCGACACATTGAAGCAGATCGAAAAGAATCGGGTTGTGGCAACTCTCCCTCGCGAGAAGATTGTGCTGGTCCAGACCCCCCAGGCTTTTCAGTACAAAATCCTAAAAGAGTGTTTTGAAAGGGCACAGGCGGAACATTTCTATGCCACAGATGAATCTTGCTTGGTTGAAAGACTGGGTTATCCCGTAAGTGTGATACGCGGCAGTGAGACAAACATTAAGATCACGAAGCCCGCGGATCTTCCATTCGCTGATTTGCTGATCGAAAAACAGCGTGCTCAAGTCAGCACTGTGTCCCGTTAGTGCAGGGATTATTGTTCACTATTGAGAATTGAATAATTGTGTGACAAAACTGCCTTGCCTTCCAGCTCCTCTGATTGATTTTTGTTTTGCTTTATCCTTTTTTTTCCAGCTCGTCTGCGTTCTTCCTTCACCATCCATCGATTCCCAGCGTAATCCATGAGATCCAAGATTCGAGTCCGATTTGCCCCAAGCCCCACAGGACATCTGCATGTTGGGAATGTGCGCACGGCTATTTTTAATTGGCTTTTCGCTAGAAAGATGGGAGGGGATTTTGTCCTTAGGATTGAAGATACCGATGTTGTCCGTTCCGAAGAGCGCTTTGAGAATTTGATTTATGAAGACCTGAAATGGCTTGGGATTGCATGGCAGGAAGGTCCAGATATCGGCGGACCGTTTGGACCTTACCGTCAGAGTGATCGAATGAGCCTCCATAAGGAAAAGGCCCTTCAGCTTGTGGAATCAAACAAAGCATATTATTGCTTTTGCAGTGAAGCCGAGTTGGAAAATCAGGCGGACAAAGCCAGACAAGCGGGAATACCTTGGAAGTACCCCGGAACGTGCCGCACACTTTCGGCTCATGAAGTCAAACTTCGACATGAGCTTGGACAGCCCGCTGTCATTCGACTCATGGTTAGATCCGCCCCCATTCACTTTAAGGATCTGGTCCATGGGGACATGGAGTTTTCCAGCGAAGTGATCAGCGATCCGATCCTGATCCGTTCTAGCGGCCTTCCGACTTACAACTATGCTGTTGTGGTGGATGACGCTCTGATGAAAATCACGCATGTGATTCGCGGCGATGACCACCTTTCCAATACCCCCAAACAGGTTCTCATTTTTGAAGCCTTTGAATGGGATCTGCCGACTTTTGCGCATTTGTCAACCATTCTAGGAAGTGATCACTCGCGTTTGAGCAAGCGGCATGGAGCGACCTCCATAAAGCATCTTGAGGATATGGGAATCCTGCCAGAATCACTGCTAAACTACCTGGCTCTGCTTGGATGGTCTCCAAGTGAAGGCCAAAGTGAAATTCTGCCTCTTCAGGACTTAATCCACTCTTTCGAACTGGATAAGGTTTCGAAGAGTGCGGCAGTTTTTGATTTGAACAAGCTCCATTGGATCAATCGGCACTACTTAAAAGAGTGCGACCCGGAACGACTTCTTGGAATAACCATCCCCCTGTTGCAGCAAAGGGGGTATATCGATGAAATCGATAAGCGTGGACGCGATTGGCTAAGGCTGTTGATTGATGCGCTTTTGCCTGGTGTAGACCATTTGAGTCAGATTCCGGCCAGAGCGTCCTTCGTTTTTGATTTTCGGCCGGAGGAAAATTTAGCAACAGACGGAGTACGGCATGTTCTCAGTGCCGATGGGGCTGAGAATGTCATCCGAGCGCTCTATCAAGAGATGTCCAAGCCCGATCGACAAATTCCGAGAGATTGGAAAGAAATCATTGGAAAGGTCAAAAGCAATAGTGGTCAGAAGGGCAAGCAACTCTTCCACCCAATTCGAGTGGCACTTACAGGAAGTGACTCAGGCCCAGAACTTGACAAACTATTGCCCATTTTTGAAGAGGGTAGTGCACTGAAAATGCCTAAGAGAATTCTTAGCTGCCGTGAAAGACTTTCTACTTTCGTGAGCCTCATGAACCTCAACTATTCCCAGACAGAAAACTGACTCATGGATGAAGTTTTCGGTATTCATGCCGTGCTTGAATGCCTTAAAGCCAAAGCGAGGCAAATCGAGCGGATCTATGTTGCCCAGGGAGCCTCCAATCGTCAAATTCAAGAGGTTATTGATTTGGCACGCCGTTCCGGTGTGCCCATCAAGTTTGAACCTCGTGCCTCTCTGGATAAGAGAAGCGACGGAGGTGTCCACCAGGGAGTTCTGGCGCTTTGCTCCGGGTACCAACCCCTTGAATTGGAAGAGATCTTAAGCGAACTCAGCCCCGAGCCCCTTCTGGTTGTCTTAGACTCAATTGAGGATCCAAGAAACCTTGGTGCCATCCTCAGATGTTGCGCCGCTACAGGTGTCGATGGAGTTATCTTTCCGAAAAACCATTCGGCTGGATTGTCTTCTACCGTCTCAAAGACTGCTGCCGGCGCCCTCGAACACCTAAGAATCTCCAGGGTAACGAACCTGGTCAGAGCTTTTGGGGCTTTAAAGGAAAGAGGGATATGGATCGTGGGTGTGGAAACTGACCAGGTCAAGACATATGACGAGCCTGACTATAAGATCCCCCTCGCCATAGTTGTGGGAAATGAAGGAACGGGGTTACGAAGGCTTGTCAGAGAGCATTGCGATTTTCTCATCTCCATCCCGACTCCGGGGAAAATTCACTCCTTAAATGTTTCTGTGGCCGCCGGAGTGGTCATGTACGAAGTGTTACGCCAGCGGCATTCGCGCAAGGTTTGAATAGGGTAGAATTTCTAATCCAATTAGGAGTTATTCCTCTGAAAGCCCTCCTTGCACAACCTTGCACAAGGGGGGAGGTTTGGGGGAAGTCTCAAGCTTTCGCAAGCGCCACCCCAGGGTAGGCTGAGAAGGCTCGCCGGGGTAGAGGGGGACAGTACGGGGGGCATAATAATCTTCTTTTTATTGCTTTTTTTGTCGAAATCTTGCTTGCGAAATGGAGTCGTTTCTGATAGATTGCGAGTTTTGCCAACGAGCTGGCGTAGCTCAGTTGGTAGAGCAGCTGATTTGTAATCAGCGGGTCGGGGGTTCAAGTCCCTTCGCCAGCTCCAAAGAGGTTTCATAATTTTCATCATCTTTGGAGAGATGGCCGAGTGGTTAATGGCAGCAGACTGTAAATCTGCCGCTCCTTGCGAGCTACGGAGGTTCGAATCCTCCTCTCTCCACCAG
>JBGOVH010000023.1:0-12188 GCA_041478005.1 Terriglobia bacterium
ACGAAAACGTCATGGCGGTCCCTAAATTAGAGAAGATTGTCATTAATATCGGGATGGGAGAAGCCATTCAGAACGCCAAATTGTTGGATTCTGCCGCAGGAGAACTGAGTTTGATCACGGGGCAAAAACCGGTCATCACAAGGGCTAAAAAGTCTATCGCGTCTTTCAAGCTGAGGAAGGGGATGCCCATCGGTTGCACCGTCACTCTCCGTGGCGAGCGAATGTATGAATTTCTTGACCGCCTGGTCAACATAACGCTACCCCGGGTTCGCGACTTTCGCGGGCTTTCGACCAAATCCTTTGATGGAAGAGGAAACTATACCTTGGGTCTTAGGGATCAATTGATCTTCCCCGAAATTGATTACGCCAAAGTAAGCAAGATTAAGGGGATGAATGTTTGTGTGGTGACTACTGCTCACACCGACGATGAAGCCAGGACGCTTCTCCGACTCCTGGGCATGCCCTTCCGAAACTAGGTGGATTGATAAATTGAGGTCATTATGGCGAGAACTTCGCATGTTGCAAAGGCCAGAAAAACCCCCAAGTTTGCGGTAAGACAGCATAATCGCTGCAAGCGCTGTGGCCGTTCCAGAGGGTACTATAGAAAGTTTGAGTTGTGCCGTCTCTGTTTCAGGCAGTTGGCCTTGCGTGGAGAACTGCCGGGTGTCATCAAGTCAAGCTGGTAGTCTGTTTGTTTTCCAGCAGGACTCGTTCCTTATTTGGAGATTAAGTAAATGAGCTTGACTGATCCGATTGCCAATTATCTAACTCTGATGCGCAATGCAATTCAGGCTAAACATCAGAAAGTAGATATCCCGTCTTCAAAACTGCTCGTCGAGATTACCAAGTTGCTCAAGGATGAGGGCTACATTACAAATTATAAGGTGACAGAAGAAGGGATCAAGTCAGTTTTGAAAATCTATTTGAAGTATGGCTCCAAGGGAGAAAAGGTCATCTCCGGCTTACAACGTGTCTCTAGGCCCGGCTGTCGTGTCTACACTTCGCGCAAATCCGTTCCTAAAGTATTAGGTGGACTTGGAGTGAGTATTCTGACAACACCGAAAGGAATCCTCTCGGGTGCGCAGGCCCGAAAAGAAGGAGTGGGCGGGGAAATTCTTTGTAATATTTGGTAGCGCAGGGATCGTAGAGACGTAAATTCAGGCTCTGAAACGGCCAGCGAAGATTCATCTAGAAAAGTTTAGGAACTCTGATTATGTCTAGAATTGGAAATAAATTCATCCCTATTCCGTCAGGGGTCAAAGTCAACATTCTCGACAATGCTGTCGCAGTTCAGGGACCAAAGGGGAATTTGACAAGTACTATCCCTTCTGGAATTAAGTTCGAGTTGGCGGATGGGCGGTTGCAGGCAAAGCGCAGTGCCGAGACGAAGTCGCAAAAGGCCCTTCACGGATTGGCAAGGAGCTTGGTCGCCAACGCCGTAGAGGGTGTTACCCAGGGCTTTCAAAAGGATCTGGAGATTGTGGGGATTGGCTATCGTGCCGAAATTAGAGGGAAGTCCGTTGTGTTCACCCTCGGATATTCACACCCCATTGATTTTCCAATTCCATCGGGAATCAATATTACCGTGGATAAACAAACGCGTTTGGTTGTTTCAGGAATCGACAAACAGAAGGTAGGCCAAACTGCTGCTACCATCCGCTCCCTGCGCAAGCCTGATCCTTATAAGAACAAGGGAATCCGATATGCGGGAGAAGTCCTCAAGAAGAAAGTAGGAAAAACAGGAGCCAAATAGGTCCTGAGAATAAACGCAGCCAGTGCGGGCTTCGAGGTATTCTGAAATTAGAGGTTGGAGCACTTAAAGATGGCCAGTCAATTTTCAAAGAACGATATTCGAAAAAGAGTTCACACTCGGATACGCAAGAAGATTGGGGGGTCTTCAGAAAGACCCAGACTCAATATTTTCCGCTCGCTAAGTCATATTTATGCCCAGATTATTGATGATGAAAATGGAGTGACGTTAGTTTCGGCGTCTTCACTGGACATGGATCTCGCCGGTGCGGTTAAGTCTGGAGGAAGCGTCGTTGGCGCCAAGATTATCGGAGCGGAGATTGCCAAAAGGGCCAAGAGCAAAGGAATTGAATCGGTGGTCTATGATCGCGGGGGCTACCCATATCATGGCCGGGTTAAGGTCTTGGCAGAGGCGGCCCGCGAAGCCGGTTTGAAATTTTAGAGGCCGAGTGCGGGTGAAGCTGGTCTCAATCCTCACTGGGTTGAAGGATAAAATTGAAGACAGTTGTCGGGGTTTAAGGAGGACAGTTGGAAGCAAAAATTGATGCAAATGCGTTGCAGTTGAAGGATCAGGTGGTTTCGATCAATCGAGTGACTAAAGTGGTAAAAGGAGGCAAGAATCTGAGCTTTAGCGTTCTTGTTGTCGTCGGAGACGAAAATGGCATCGTAGGTTACGGCAATGGAAAAGCAAAGGAAGTTCCGCAAGCCATTCGCAAAGCCTTGGAGGCTGCCAAAAAAAACCTGATAAAGATTCCAATCGTCGGATCCTCAATTCCTCATCTAGTCGTTGGCAGATTTGGCGCAGGGAAAGTCCTCCTAAAGCCCGCTCCTGAGGGCACCGGGGTTATTGCCGGCGGACCGGTGCGCTCCGTGATCCAGTCGGCGGGCATTCGAAATGTGTTGACGAAGTCTCTTGGAAGCCCCAATCCCCACAATGTTGTTAAAGCTACTATCGATGGCCTCAGGCAGTTACGAGAAGTTGAGGTTGTTGCAAGATTGCGCGGAAAGTCGGTAGACGAGGTACTGCACAAGGCATGAGTCAGAGTCAAAAAAGCAATAAACAAATCAAAATCAAATTAACCAAGAGCGGTATTGGCTTTCCCGAAAAGCAGAAAAAAGTTATCAAAGGCTTGGGCTTCACTCGACTAAACCAGGTCATCACCAGGCCGGATACTCCTGAAATCCGAGGGATGGTCTTTCATGTTCGCCATCTGGTTGAACTGGTGAACGATTAATTTTAGGAGCAACGTTTATGATTGGACTTCATAATCTGCGCCCCCCTGCAGGTTCTACGCAGTCAAAGAAACGTCGAGGATGCGGTATGGGGTCAGGCTTGGGCAAAACAGCAGGTCGTGGCTATAAAGGACAAAAGTCACGTTCCGGCGCACGATCGAAAAGAGGTTTTGAAGGCGGACAGATGCCCCTTCACCGCCGCCTCCCGAAGCGTGGTTTTAATAACATCTTCAGAAAAGAACATGCGGTCGTCAACCTTGATCGGCTGGCCGTTTTTCCATCTGGAGCGACTGTTTCTCCGGATCTGCTCATAGAAAAGGGAATAATAAGAAAGGTCCTGGATGGAGTTAAGATTCTGGGCAATGGAGAACTCTCTTACCCTCTAAACATCTCTGCACATTTCTTCAGCAAGAGTGCGCAGGAGAAAATTACCAAAGCTGGCGGGAAATTTGAGGTTTTGAAGTGATCGAGAGCATTCGCAATATCTTCAGCATGCAGGATCTGAGGAAGAGAATTCTTTTCACCCTCGTCCTTCTGGCCGTTTATCGTGTCGGCGCTGTCATCCCCACGCCTGGGATTAATACGGAGATTCTGACCCGTTTTTTTGAGCAGAACCGTGGAACTGTCTTCGGCTTCATGGATTTGTTTTCTGGGGGAAACTTAAGAAGGTTTACGATTTTTGCCCTGGGTATCACTCCTTATATTACGGCTTCCATTATTCTTCAATTGCTGACGGTGGTTTGGCCGTTTCTCGAAAAGCTCTCGAAAGAAGGTGAACTTGGAAGGAAGAAGATCACGCAATACACTCGATATCTTACAGTGATTCTAAGCGTGGTCCAGTCTTTGAGCATTGCGGCTACTTTTCAGCGAATGCCCTCGGAAGGGTCTCAGGTCGTGATTAACCCCGGGTTTAGATTCATCTTCATGACCACCTTGACGCTCACGACCGGAACGGCATTTATCATGTGGTTGGGAGAACAGATTTCCGAAAGAGGTATTGGGAACGGGATGTCACTAATAATATTTGCAGGAATCGTCTGCAACTTGCCGCATGCCGCTATTGAAATCTACTCAAAATTGGCTACCCAGCAATGGTCCCCTTTTGTAGTCATTTTGCTCCTGGCAATGATGGTGGCTGTTGTTGGCTTTATTGTCTTGGTCGAGAGGGCGCAGCGCAAGATCTCAGTCCAGTATGCCAAACGAGTTGTCGGCCGCAGAGTCATGGGAGGACAATCGACCCACTTGCCTCTTAAGGTGAATATTGGGGGTGTGATCCCCGTTATTTTTGCTTCATCAATTCTGGCCTTTCCTCAGACCTTCGGTTATCTGTTTCCGGGCAGCAAGTTTTTCAAGAATATGTCAGATGCCTTGCGAATTGGAGAGCCGCTTTGGAATTTGTTGTATATTACCGGGATCATTTTCTTCTGCTACTTTTATACGTCGATTGTTTTTAACCCCACCGAAGTCGCTGACAATATGCGCAAGTACGGCGGATTCATTCCTGGAATACGTCCGGGAAAGAAGACCGCTGAATATGTTGAAACCATCTTGACCCGCATCACTCTGGTTGGGGCTGTCTACTTGGCGCTTATTGCCATCATCCCTGAATTCATGATCACAGGGTTCCATATTCACCACTTACCTCTAGTGGGGAGGTATTTTGATTCATTGCCGACTTGGATCCTGAACGGGATGGGTGTGCAGTTTTATTTCGGCGGGACATCTCTTCTGATTGTGGTGGGCGTAGCCATGGATACCGTGCAGCAGGTGGAGGCGCAGCTTGTGATGCGTCACTATGATGGTTTCCTCGGGCCTCGTGGCAGACGAATTCGGGGACGACGGTCTTGATTGACTCTCGACGATAAAATAGCTTCGGTTTCGTTGCTATTAGGTAACAATTTGGATAAACTTGGGGTTTTTGATTTCCTGCCCCTGGTGCCAGTGTGGTTCTAAATGTCTAAGGAAGAAGCCATTGAAGTCGTTGCGACAGTGCTTGAGTCGTTGCCCAACGCTATGTTTAAGGTTGAGTTGGAGAACAAGCACGTAGTGCTGGCCCATATTTCCGGGAAAATGAGAAAAAACTTCATCCGTATTCTTCCTGGCGACAAGGTGGCGGTAGAACTTTCACCTTATGACCTGACACGAGGAAGAATTGTCTACCGCTATAAATAGGATCAATCTCATGAAAGTTAGAGCTTCTGTCAAAAAAATCTGTGACAAATGCAAGATTATTCATCGTAAGCGCGTCGTGCGCGTGATTTGTGTCAATTCCAAGCATAAGCAACGACAGGGATAAAGCCAGAATTCAAAGGAATTTGGCGATTTACTAAGAGGGGGAAATGTGGCGCGCATCGTTGGTATAGACTTACCGAGAGAGAAAAGGGTTGAAGTCGGTCTGACATATATTCATGGAATTGGCAGGCCTCGATCGCGAAGTATTTGCAAAATCACGGGCGTGAGCTTGGACACTAAAGTTAGAGACCTTTCTGAAGATGAAGTGACGCGAATTCGCCAAATTATTGAGGAGCAGGGAGGAGTCGAGGGAGACCTTCGCAAAGAGGTTTCCATGAATGTCAAGAGACTGATGGAGATTGGCTCCTATCGTGGGATGCGGCATCGGAAGTCTCTGCCCGTTCGCGGTCAAAGAACCCACACCAATGCAAGAACTCGAAAAGGCCCTCGCAAAGGTGCCATCGCAGGTAAGAAGAAGCCGACAGGTAAGACCTAATTGATGTATTGTTCCGAGGAGTCTGAGACAGATGGCAAAAGCCCCCGCTAAGACCGGAAAAAAGAAAGTCTTCAAGAAGAAGGAAAAACGCGTGGTGTTGAATGGGATTGCCCATATCCAGGCGACATTCAACAACACCATTATCAGTATTACGGATGTCCAAGGGAACCTGATCTGCTGGTCTAGTGCTGGCTCGCTGGGCTTTAAGGGCTCCCGAAAAGGAACCCCTTTTGCTGCTCAGCAGGCATCGCAGACCGTGGCCAATGTGGCTCGAGAACATGGAATGAAAACTATTGACGTCATGGTGAAGGGGCCTGGGTCTGGACGCGAATCAGCGATTCGTGCGCTTCAGACAGTGGGACTGGAAGTGAAGTCTATTAAGGATGTGACTCCTATTCCGCACAATGGTTGCCGCCCGCCGAAGCGGCGAAGAGTCTAGATTTGCTGAAAGTTGAAATAGTCCTCAGGAACTGAGCCCCAGGATTTGTTAGTTAGAATGGAGGAAAAAGAATTTGGCCAGGTATAGAGAGTCGGTCTGTCGGTTGTGCCGTCGCGAAGGAATGAAGCTGTTCTTAAAAGGTGATCGCTGCTTTAAGGATTCTTGTGCGATCGAAAAGAGAAACTTTGCTCCTGGACAACACGGAAAAGATCGGAAATCCAAAGTCATCGGCTATGGATTGCAGCTTCGAGAGAAACAAAAGGTCAAGAGAATTTACGGCTTGCTAGAAGGCCAGTTCCGAAATTATTTCGAGAAAGCCGAACGACAAAGGGGAGTGACTGGCGAGACACTCCTCCAGATATTGGAAAGACGCTTGGATAATACTGTTTACCGCTTAGGTTTTGCTTCGTCTCGGGCGCAGGGACGCCAACTGATCGGGCATGGTCACATCCGAGTGAATAACAAGAAGGTGAACATCCCTTCGTTCCAGGTTAAGCCTGGAGACGTGGTTTCAATTCGTGAAAAGAGCCAGAAAATCCCAGGCGTCGTTAGCGCGATAGAAATGATAGGAAGTCGCGGAGTTCCAAGTTGGCTTGAACTGGATAGTGGAAACTTTTCAGGCAAGGTCCTGGCACTGCCTAAGCGCGAGGACAGTAACTTGCCGGTTCAGGAACGTCTTATTGTGGAGCTTTACTCCAAGTAGGGAAATGGAGCCTTTAAACTTTCTGGACACAGCAGATTACCCGCGAAAGGTGAACCCTCGGGGTAACTGCTGAGTACTAAACACCTCACCTTTAAATCAAATTGTGTCTTGTCCGCCTGTGCAGATAAGAATTTGGAGGCCGTATCTCTTATGTTATGGAAAGGATTTCAAAAACCCAAACGGTTATCCTTTAACACCGATGAAGTTACTCGTAATCACGGCCAATTTACGGCCCAACCCTTCGAGCGAGGATTTGGAACGACTATCGGAAACGCTCTGAGGCGCGTACTGCTGTCCTCTATCGAAGGAGCTGCAGTTACAGCCGTCAAAATTGAGGGGATTCTGCACGAGTTTTCACCTATACCCGGTGTGGTCGAAGATGCGACAGATATCATTCTCAATTTGAAACAGGTTCCCTTCAAATTGCACTCAGAAGGCGTAAGAATCATCTACTTGGAGTCAGATGCGCCAGGCGTTTTAACTTCAGCAAATATCAAGGCCGATGCTGATGTAGAAATCCTGGACAAGAATATCTATCTGGCCACAGTCAGCGAAGGGGGCAAGTTACATATTGAAATGCGGCTCAAAATCGGCCGTGGATATGTTTCTGCCGACAAGAACTTCGATGAAGATCTGTCGATTGGGTTCATACCAATTGATTCTGTTCATTCCCCTGTGAAGAAGGTGAACTATACGGTTGAGCCCGCCCGTTTAGGCCAGATGACGGATTATGATAAGTTGACTTTGGATGTTTGGACAAATGGTTGCATCAATCCACAGGATGCCATTGGTTATGCCGCCAAACTCATCAAGGATCATATGGCAATCTTCATCAACTTTGAAGAGCAGCCTGAACAGAAGGAAGAAAAGGCTGAGAAGACAGCTGACGTAGTAAATGAAAATCTCTCTAAGTCCGTAGAAGAATTAGAACTTTCGGTTCGTTCGTACAACTGTTTGAAGAATGCAAATATCAAGACCATTGGGGAATTGGTCCAGAAGACAGAGTCCGAGATGTTGAAGACCAAGAATTTCGGACGAAAATCCCTAAATGAGATCAAGGAGATTCTATCAAGTATGAGCTTGAGTCTCGGGATGACACTGGATGAAAAAGGACAGCCAGTTCATGCCGCCGCCAGTAACGATTAGCCCCACTGATCCCAGTTGCTGGGAGCCTATGTTCTAATACCAGGCTGCATTCAAATACTCACAAACATTTTTAAGGAGATTTTTTAAATGCGGCATCGCGTACATGGTCGAAAATTGGGACGAACAACTCCCCATCGGAAGGCATTGCTTCGAAACCTATGCACTTCTCTTTTTGAACATGAGCGGATCACTACAACAGTTCAGAAAGCCAAAGAAGTCCGCCCCGTTGCCGAGAAGTTGCTTACACTGGGAAAAGCGGGATCACTGCACGCCCGCCGCCAAGCTGCGGGAATCTTGCTGAATGCCGCAGTCGTCAAAAAGCTGTTCGACACTTTAGCGGGCCGTTTTGCAGATCGAAGTGGCGGCTATACTCGGATAATCAAGCTAGGTCCCAGGCAGGGGGATGGTGCAGATCTGGCAATTATTGAACTTTTGGGCAGCGAATTGTCGGTGAAAAAATCTGAAAAGGCTTCAGCTGAGAAATCTGCTGGCCAGAAGACCAAGTCCGATAAGTCGAAGGATGAGAAATAGGATGTAAAAAATTTCGAAGTAAGGATAAAGCAGAGTTTATTCCCCATCCCCAGTTCAGAGCTGGGGATTTTTTTTAGCAATTCTTCCTTAGAAGGAATGGGGTTCCTGCTTGAGCTAACTCCGGGCTTCTCCCTGCATGGTTGGAATGATTTTTGGACAAAAAAAAGGCGTGGAATTCATTTGAAGCACAAGTTTAACAATCGAAAAGAAATCTACCATGGAAGAATCGTCAACCTTACTGTTGATGAGATCACCACTGCTAACGGCCATGAGACCATCAGGGAAGTGTTTCACCATCCAGGAGGGGCCGCTGTCGTTCCAGTTTTGCCCAACGGGGATATCCTTTTGGTCAGACAGTTTCGATACCCGATGCAGGAGTACCTCTTGGAGCTTCCGGCTGGAAAGATTGATTCGGGGGAAGCTCCAGAAGTGACAGCAGCCAGGGAGCTCGTTGAGGAGGTTGGCTTTACGGCTGGAGTTTTGAGAAAGATTGGAGAATTCTATACAACCCCCGGCTTTTGCAATGAAAAAATTCACCTTTTCCTCGCCAAGGATTTGGTAGCTTCTCAGAAGACCCCAGACTTTGATGAAGAGATTGAAGTGGTCAGGCATCCTCTTGGGAAACTTCTTGAGCTAATAACGGAAGGGAGGATTATCGATGCTAAGACAATCATAGGAATCCAGTATCTGTCGCTCAATCAGGGCTAATTTTCTTGACTCGTTAAGGGATGTTCATACTTCGAAAGGAGTTTTGTCAATGGCAGACCGCGGTGATGGAGTTTATTCAGAGATCTCAGACTTCTTGACTGAGGTTTGTTGTCCGGAGTGTGGATCGCCGCTTAGTGTTGCCCCCGTCTGGGACTTCGTATTGCGCAAGGGATACTCTACCTGCAGGAGCTGCTGGCAGATTCTTACTCTGAAACCCGGTGCTAAACTTGATGGATTCAGGGTTCGGACTGAAGATCTGGAAAGAGTCGTTGACGATCTTGAATCTAGTAACGCATCAGCTTACCTATGGGACGGGAACAAACTGGAACAAAGTCGAGGAGCTGCCGTCGACTTTTTCATCAGTGTGGGTCTGACCGCATTCTTTGATGGCTTGGAACGCAGCTATCCCGTCTTGAGCACAGAGGATTTTGAACTAACCTGGAGGTATCTATCCCAGGCAGGTGCCCTGGCGGTCGATAACGTGGATACACGGTTTATCGCAGATGCTTTTGAGAAAGTCGAGAGACATAAGCCACTGACTGGGGATCGGTAAAATCTCCCTTCCCTATCCCTCACTGGATAAACGAGCTTTCCTTTATGGAGGTAAGATTAAGACTTTTCAATTCTATAGTCCTGGATTTTTTTTGGGCATTCAGTCAAGAGTGGCATCAAACGATAAGGAGGTAATCATCATGAAACATCGAAATATAGGGATCGCTTTGTTACTGCTCGCCTTTCCTGTTGGCTCGATTCTTTCAGAAGGCAATTCTTCCGAGAAGAAGAAAGCAGAGGAGAAGCAGAGTCCAGGTTCCGAGATAAAAGGGGGAGGCAAGGATATTGGCAAGGGCGCCACAAAAGGTGCGAAAAAGCTTGGAAAGGGGACTGCCCAATTCGGCAAGAAACTAGGCAAAGGGGATGTTGTGGGAGCCGGAAAAGCCATAGGCCAAGGTGCTGGGGTATTTGGGAAAGAAGTAGGGAAGGGAACAGGTGAAGGTGCGAAAGAAATTGGCAAAGGTACAGGCAAAGGAGCCCAGGAAGTAGGGAAAGGCGTTGGCAGCGCAAGCAAGAAGGTAGGAGAGACAGTCACTGGCAAGGGTGAAAAAAAGGACCAGAATAAGTCTGATTCAAAAAACTCGAAATAAAGACCGCCTTGGAAAGCCGGGTTTGGCGATAGTTCTAACGGCCAGGACCGTCAAAAGATCCACCGGCTTGAGATGTTTGTTGCGGTGAAGTTATCGGGAAAAAAACCGGAACACCGTATCCCGAATTCTCACAAATCTTCCCCCTCAACGAGTGAGCCTTCTCATCCCAATACTCACATTCCTTTCTATACGCGGCATCGGTAATTCTGTCGCTTCCTCACCTGGCCTTGTGTAGGCTTTTCAAGCCTCCACCCCCCAACGGAAAGCAACCAGGGGTTACCGGCTTCTTGGCCGTCAGCGTTTTTCCCCTCTGAGCTTGTCGTGGGAGTCATGCCTGGAGCGTTAACCCGTTTTGATTCGTAATCTGTCGTAAGAAAACCCCATGGTCGGCGCAGAAGAAATGCTTCTTCTTGGTGTCATCAGCTTTTGGACATGGCGACACAAATAACGTCGCATGAGTGTCGATGTTCTTTGGCTGTCAAGCCCGATTTTCTTGGATGTTCATATGACCTACGTTCTCGCTTTGGATCAAGGAACAACGAGTTCCCGTGCCATTCTTTTTGACCGCGACGGTGCTATCGTGGCAATGGCGCAGAGAGAGTTCAAACAGATCTTCCCAAAAACCGGCTGGGTAGAGCACGATCCCCATGAAATATGGACCTCTCAGACCAGTGTCGCCATTGAGGCGGTCAGGAGGGCGCAGGCTCGGGCCACCGATATCACTGCCGTTGGCATCACCAATCAGCGAGAGACGACCATCATCTGGGAGCGAGAGACGGGCGAGCCGATCTACAACGCCATCGTGTGGCAAGATCGCCGCACCGCTGGCTTTTGCGACAGGCTTCGGACCGAGGGCTATGAACCCATGATTCAGCAACGGACGGGTTTGTTGATTGACGCTTATTTTTCAGGAAGCAAGATTGTCTGGATTCTCGAAAACGTGCCAGGGGCAAGGGAGCAAGCAGCGATGGGCAATTTGGCATTTGGCACGGTGGACAGCTGGCTAGTTTGGAAATTGACCAATGGGCGCATACACACTACGGATGCAAGCAATGCCTCGCGAACCATGCTCTTCAACATACACACAGGAGCGTGGGATGAGGAAATTCTCCAACTGTTTCGAATCCCCGTGAGCCTGCTCCCTGAGGTCCGCTCGTCCAGCGAGGTTTATGGAGAAATCTCTGCTGTTCTAGATCTGGACCGGGTTCCCGTAAGTGGAATCGCTGGAGATCAGCAGGCAGCCCTTTTTGGCCAGATGTGCCTTGCCCCCGGGTTGACCAAGAACACGTATGGAACGGGTTGCTTTATGCTGCAGAACACCGGGGAAAAGGCTGTGGCGTCACGGAACCGGTTGCTGACGACGGTCGCCTGGAAAATTGGAGAGCGCACGGAATACGCCCTGGAGGGAAGTGTCTTCGTCGGAGGGGCCGTGGTGCAATGGGTTCGTGACGGCTTGGGTCTGATCCGTTCGGCTTCCGAGATCGAGTCGCTAGCTGTTTCTGTGCCCGATAATGGCGGGGTGTATCTGGTGCCTGCCTTCGCTGGTCTGGGTGCGCCACACTGGGATGCATATGCGCGCGGGGCGATCGTCGGAATCACTCGTGGAACCAAGGCTGCTCATATTGCCCGAGCCGCCCTTGAGGGCATTGCTTACCAGGTCGCGGACTTGCTGGACGCAATGCATGCCGATGCCGGCCTTGCGCTGGAAGAGTTGCGGGTGGACGGTGGCGCAGCCAAAAACAACCTGTTGATGCAATTCCAGGCAGATTTGCTTGGTGTTCCAGTCGTACGGCCTGTCGTCACGGAAAC
>JBGOVH010000247.1:0-4992 GCA_041478005.1 Terriglobia bacterium
CCATCCACCTGTGTCATTCCTTGTGGGCTTATGCTGAAAGACCCGCTTCCGCGCAGGCTGCCCGCACTATTGTAGAAAGATACTTGTACATTCGCCGGAGATGAGCTCAGGTTATTGAGCCCCAGGTTAGTCCTGAAAGTGCCAGCAGCCCCCTTGTCGCCAGTGTCCACCGCTTCGGCGATGATGCGGTTCTTAGAAGTTTCGGCCTTCTTCTTTCCGGCAAGGAATACCGCAGTACCTGTAGCACTGCGCACCTCTGAGACTACTGTCAACCCTAAATCGCTATTTGACTCAACAGTGAGTGGGCCGAATGATCCCAGAGGCAGTCCCAGTGCACCTAGCACATCGTCGGCCTGATAGAAGCCCACTGGACTCAAGGTGATATCTTTAGTTGCTGTGACAGACCCAGTCAATCCATGGGCTTTTATTGTGATTTGATTCTGTTGTTCGCCCCGATTGATTACAAAAAATGACGAGGTAAACCGACCTGACTTCGCTGTAGAAGGAATCAGCGTGAGCTGTTCACTTGAAGGCTGAGGATTGCTCACGCGAATCCGATGAACTTTGCCACCGGAGTAATTCACGACGTAGATCTCTCCGTCCTCGTCTTCACCAAAGGAACTAATATTAAACCCAGAGGACAAGTACTGGCTACGAGACCAGGTTCCGCGGCTGGTTTCGCTCAACCCCCAGATTCTAGAGGATATGTAATCACCGAAAATGTATGTGCCGTTCAGCTCGGGAAACTGAGTCCCCCTGTAAACGTAGCCACCCGTGATGGACTCACCCAAGCCGTGATCGTACTCATCAATGGGCAGAGCTAACCCTGTCGTATTGCAATTGGAGGAAGGGTTGAAGCAGTGCGATCCCTCGATGATTCTCCAACCATAGTTCTTCCCCTTTTCGATGATATCGACCTCTTCCCAGGCATCCTGCCCGACATCGGCCACGAAGAGCCTGCCATTGGCTCGATCAAAGGAAAACCGCCAAGGGTTCCTCAAACCATATGCCCAGATTTCTCCCCGGCCTCCTCCACTGGCAAAAGGGTTGTCCGATGGGACAGCAAAGGGAGTCGCTTGGTCGATGTCGATTCGAAGAAGTTTTCCCAGGAGCTTGTTCTTGTCTTGAGCATTGTTCTGAGGGTCTCCGCCGGAGCCACCATCACCCATGCCAATGTAAAGATATCCATCCGTGCCAAACTGGAGTTGCCCCCCGTTGTGGTTTGAGAATGGCTGATCGATTTGAAGAATGACGCGCTCATTTGTCTCGGCAATGTTCGGATCAGATGACGAGGTTTGATATTCAGCAATGATGGTCTTCAGGTTGGGACGATCTGCCGTGTAATTGACAAAAAATCGCCGGTTGTTCTTGTAATTCGGATGGAAGGCCACACTTAGAAGGCCCTTTTCTCCACAGCAGGAGACAAGACTCTGAATATTGAGGAAGGGAGCGCTTAGCAGGCTACCGTTTTGAAAAATACGAATTCTCCCTCCCTGCTCTACAATAAAAAGCCGTCCGGAACCATCTCCAGCGTGGGTAACATACACTGGCTGTTCGAGTCCGCTCACCACGGGATCCAAGGCGAGCTGGATAGAGGATTGAGCAAGAACATCCTGTCGAACTCCCGCATTCATCCAGAGCAGAATGAGGGCAATTATCAAAATCAAGATCCGAGTTGGTTTCATAGACAAATATCTTCTCCTAATCTTCTAACCTTTAGAATACCGAGATTTGTGCACTGTTTATTCAGGCACTTAGCAAGCTATGGCATTGCGGATCAAGGCGTTCGGGAGCCGGTACAGAGGCAGCTGCGTGAAATTAAGTGGGCCCAAAGCCTCCTAGGATGGATCGAGGTGTTTTCCTCCGCAAAAACAGCCGTGATCATTTTAGATTCTCGAAAATAGTCCAGGTTGCCTTGGAACGGTTGAGTGTGTAGAAATGAATCCCCGGGGCCCCTTGACGCAACAACTCTTCACACTGGGCAGTGGCATGCTCAACCCCGTAATGCTCCACTGCTGGTTGATTTTCGTGTACAGATTCAATCTTCTGCAAAAGCTGAAAAGGGATTTTGGCCCCACACATATTGGTAAAACGCTTGATTTGAGAAACATTCAAGATCGGCATGATCCCGGCAATGATCGGAACTTGGATGCCATTCTTCCAGGCTCGTTCAACAAAGCGAAAATAGTCTGCATTGTTAAAGAAAAGCTGCGTAATCAGGAAGTCAAGCCCCGCATCCACTTTTCGCCTCAGGTTCTCCAAGTCTAATTCCATCGTCGGACATTCAGGATGTTTTTCAGAATAGGCGGCCCCACCCAGGCACAAATCATAGTGCTGACGAATGAACTGGACCAGTTCGTTGGCATGAGAAAAACCATCCGAGTTAGCCACAAACTGAGTTTGCCCTTTGGGTGGATCTCCGCGCAGAGCCAGAACATTCTCCATCTGATTCGCTATCAATTCTTCAACAACGTGGTGGAGGTCTGTTATCGAAGCGCCTGCACAGGTCAAGTGGGCCATACTCTCAATACCCAGTTGGTGTTTGATTCGAGTCACCAATTCCACGGTCTTGCGTCGTGTGCTGCCACCCGCACCGTAGGTCACGGAAACGAAGCTGGGGTTCAGCTGTTTGAGCAAACTCACTGTCTTGAAGAGCTCTTCAAAACCAACTTCGTCCTTCGGAGGAAAGAATTCGAAAGAGAAACAGGGACCGTCACGTTTTAATAGTTCGCTAATTCTCATGAAATGCGACTATTCCTCCGGCAATGATTTTCCTTTGGTTTCGGGGGCAAAAGGTAGAACCAAGACCCCGATCAGGTACACAGAAGACAAAGAGATGGCTGCAATGCGAAACGGACTGGCGAAACCGGCTTCCTTAAAGAAAACGTTTAAGTACCCAAGAGTGAAAGGGCCCAGAGCTGAAACAATGCGGCCGACGTTATAGCAGAAGCTCACACCGGAACTACGCAATCGGGTGGGATAGAGTTCAGGGAAGTATATAGCGTAGCCGGCAAAGACCGAGAGATTGCAGAATCCAAGAATAGGAATCATCCAAAAGACATCGGAAGGGTGGCGCAGCCATCCAAAGGTCATGATTGTTGCCGCCAGGCCCAACAGGAAAGCAATGGCAAAGGCAGGGCGCCGGCCGATTCTAGCTGTCACTTCAGTGAACGCATAAAGTCCAAAGAAGGCCCCCACATCTTGCAGCATGGTTCCCATGCTTACATACCAGTTCTGGTCCCGCGGAGATAACTCTCGAAGCGCATCCCGCATGAGTTCCGGCGACCAGAAGCCGATTCCCCATAGTCCAATGACACCGGACACTGCCAGAGTCAACCCGACAAGTGTGTTTTTCCGCCACCGAGGCACTCGAAGCAAATCCCCCACCGAGCCCAAACTTTTCTCCCCTCCTGCCTTTGCTTTGTCACGGGCCGTAAGCCATGCGGCCGGTTCTTTCACTTTTCGAAAAACTAGAGCAACCAAGAGGGACGGCAAAATCCCAACGACAAACATGTATCGCCAACCCATCGGCAAGACCACAAAGCTCAAGGAGGACCCGAGGATATTCCCCAGGGCAGAAAGAGCCTGGAAAACTCCCAGCGCATGTGACCTTGCACGTGGAGGCATGACCTCTGCAACCAGCGTGACGCCAGCGGCAAAAGCGCCACCCACTCCTAACCCAGTCAAAAAACGGTAAATCATAAAGTCCCAGTGGAACTGGGATAGAGCCGATAGGCCAGTGAATCCAGAATAAAAAAGGATGGTCAGCATCAGCGTTTTAGCTCTCCCCCAGCGGTCGCCCATGATTCCAAAGAACAGTCCACCGACAGCCCACCCTGCCATGAAGACAGACGTCGCAATTCCGCTGTAGTACTTGATGTCGGACGGAGACGTGCCTTTTGGCAACAGATCCGTCATGGCGGGACCGCGGGCCAGGATAAAAATCCGCTGATCCATCGTGTCAAAAAGCCAACCGAGACACGCTACAGTCAAGATCCACCAGTGGTAACTGTTCAGCTCCTTATACCAGGGTCCTCCCGCCGTTTTCATGGAATCTTGGGTTATTTTGCTGGATTGCATGTCGCCTCAAAGTTCGAAATCTAGAAGACCAAAGGAAGTCGGATTAGGTCGGAAGAATGAGCAGCGTTGCCTAATCCATGCCTAATCCTCTTTGCTTGGCCCTGGCCGATTTGACCACTTCCAGAAAGCGCTTCGCGTTTTCCGTAATTTTTGCAAAATCCTTTCTAGCTATTGCGGCTTTGTCTACGAGTTCGGAGCCCACCGCGAGAGCCGAAGAACCAGCCGCAATAAACTCTGCTGCCGTATTCAGGTTGACACCCCCGGTGGGAATAAGATCGATTTGGGGAAAAGGGCCTTTGAGTGCCTTGATGTACTTGGCTCCACCGACATTGTCGCAGGGAAATATCTTTACAAAGTCTGCTCCTGACTCCCAGGCCGTAACGACTTCTGTCGGGGTCAAAGCCCCAGGGATGACCACCTTGCTATAACGCCTGCACATTTCAATCGTCGAGACTCTAAGGGAAGGTGTCACTACAAACTCAGCGCCAGCTAGGATCACAGCCCTGGCCGTTTCCGAGTCGAGCACGGTTCCTGCCCCAAGCAGGATTTCACTTCCATAGCGATCAGAAACTTTTTCAATAGCTTTGAGTGCTCCTGGGACGGTCATGGTTATCTCAAGGATCGATACTCCTCCGGCCTCAATTGCATCGACAATGGAAATAGCTTCATCAGCCGAAGAAGCTCTCACTACCGGGATCAAACCGACTTCGACGATTCTTTGAATTGTTTTCGAATGAGACATTGTTTGGTTTCTCCCTTGAAAATCCCCCCTTGAGGGGGGCATCAGCCCTTGGGCTGCGGGGGGTGTTCTGTTGAAAGCTGCGGTCCAACTGACTCAGGGACATCCCCCATACCCCCTTCAAAGGGGGAATCGTCCATTTTCATCTGTCGTGACGCCGCGCAGCGGCATGG
>JBGOVH010000331.1:0-4231 GCA_041478005.1 Terriglobia bacterium
ATTGGCGGGAATATGCAGATTGAAATCAACGAAACTATGAAAAACGAGCGCCAGCACACCGGCAACACAGCTATATCCCAGAGTCGCGCCAGGTCCATTCAAATTGCGGTTGAGCTTTGACAGAAATCGCAAAGTAGCCACAAGGGCCCAAAGTGCAAGACAGAGCCCAAGAATCCCGCATTCAACTAGTAATTGTAGGTAGTCATTGTGGGCGAAGTTCCAGGTCGCCTGTCGCGGAACCCCGTTCACAACCAAAAAATCAATCTTGGAACGGTAATTTGGAAAAATGTACCTGAACGTTCCCAGCCCGGTGCCCCACAGTGGGAAATCTCTCACCATCGTCAAACTATCTTTCCAGACCCCCAGCCGCTCCGGCGCATCACGAATCGAATAGGAAAAGCGGCTCGTGATTTCACGACCCAAACTGACGCTAAGCATTCCAAACAGTAACACCACCCAGAGGCCGATCTGGAAAGTAGTTTGCCGTTTCCCCCTTTTGCTGCGCATAAAGTAAGCCAGCAACAAAAAAGAGAGCAGAGACGAAAGCAGTCCACCGCGGGAGTTTGAAAGGATCAAGGCAACCAGCATCAGCATAATGGCCACAATTAACAAAGCGCTCTTTAAGAATGCAGATCCGCCTGTCACCTTGATTCGGTTCATGGAGCTATTGGCTGAATCGGCAGCATAGAATGTCTGTCGTGTGACCAGGAGGCCAACTGCTAATGGAAGAATTAACTCCATTAGGCCGGCAAAGTGATTGTGGTTAACATAGGTGCCAGTCACATCGTCCAGGTAAATGACTTTTGTGATCCAGAAAATATGCTGCCGTCCGCTCCAATACTCTAGCAACCCATAAGCCGCTTCAAAACTGCCGATGACAACGAGCATCACGACGAGAAACCTCAGTCTTGTGCGCTCACGAAAATTGTTCAACATCACCCAGCAGAGGCCGAAATAGGTCAAGACGCTAAAAAGCCCGTCCTGGCTGGCTTCTGGGTAAAGTGACAAGTTCGTCCAATGCGATGGCTGAGCAGGTGGCGAAAAGTCTGGCGTGGAGGGCAAAAGAATACTGTGATCCCTCGGAACTGGAGCGAGGAACTCTTTCCAGGCCGCAGGCAGAGGGACCAACTGAAACAAAATGTGAAAGGTGAAGAGACAAGCGGCGAGAGCAAAAGGGGGGTGAAAGAATTTGAAATTTCTGTGATAAGCCGATTTGAGAAGCCAGGCGCCAAACATCACCAAAACCATTATTCTGATGAGATTCTGCGCCCAACCATCAACTCCGCCATAGGCCAGAGGAGCAAATACGATCAAGAAAAGGGTAGATGAGAAAATGACTTGATCGCAAATTTCAGGAAACAACGGGTCTCACCCTTAAACCGCACCGGAGGTAGCCAGGCCGTCGATCCGGGAGAAATTCTTCCTCAGCTTTCTTTGCAGAAACAGAACCACAGGCCCAACAAGGGCAAGCCCGACAAACATCAAGTTGTTGCGCATGTCGAACGTCGAAGCTTCAATTTGTGATGCTACAGTCGATGCGGCGCCAATGCCAATCTGGAAGCTGGGATCCTCAGTACCGTTGTCCACCTTGCTGGCCCAGGCAATAATAGGCCGGTCTGAGGTGATTTTCAGGAACCCATTTTGTCCTGTGATTGCCCCACCTGAACTTAGTAATTCCCGAACCACATTGTTGATTTGGGCTAATCCGTTTCCTGGAACGGATCGGTTAATAGTGACACCAACCTGTGTCCCAGAATTATCCAGGAAAGCAATGGATACATTCGCTGTGGACCCATCCACTGTATTGAGTCCAATGTTTGTCCGATAGGTTTTGGGAGGTCCCCCTTTGCTTCCCGTATCAATGACTTCTGAAAGATACCCCTGCTGCCAGGCCGTCTGAGTGTTCACTCCGGCAAAGAAGCCCCCGGGGCCTTGTGAGCTTGCCACTTCTGAAACGGCGGCAAGCACTTTGTTGTTGGTGGATTCCACTTTAATTGGCCCGAATGATCCCAGTCCGGCACCTAACTCCCCTAGAATATCTGTGCTGCGAAAGCGCCCTCCCACAGGAATAGTGACGGTTTTCTGGCCAGTTGTAGAACCGTCCGCCCCTCTGGCTTCAATTCGAACACTATTGGGCTGAGTATCAAGGTTTAACACAGCCAGAAACGACGTGAAGGATGTCGTTTTCGCTGAGGATGGAATCAAAATCTTGGTCCCAACGTCCTGTCGTATCTGTTGAGCATTGGCTGCGGAGGTCCAAAGCAATATGACTACGTATAGAGTCATGAATCTCATCGCTGTTCTCATCTGTTCGTCCTTTCCAAAGGTTTGGTAATCGCTACACTAAAGTGACCTCAATTTGGCGCAATCGTATTATTGATCTTATGGCTTCTCAACAAAATTGTGTCCGATGGTTATTTTTAGCAGTTGGATCGTAAAGGACAAGCGTGGGTTGGCAAATGAAGAACGACCTCCAAGGCGCCAAGAACGCCAAAAAAGATTGGCGTCTTGGCGGTTATTATCCTCGCGATTTCCTAGCGTGCAACTTCACGAACAAAGCGCGGCTTTTGTTGACCGTCAGCCAGCTCCCAGGTGGAGAGGTACATGAGTCTCAAAATCTTCTCCATTTTCAGATAGTTAATTTTGTCAGCGGTGTCGGTCGATTTGTGGTAGTCCGGATGAAAGCCCGTAAAGAAAAAAACCGACGGGATACCGGCCTTCAAAAATAGCCACTGATCGCTGCGTTTCAGCAAGTTCTCCTGCCCTCCATCATAGCGGTAGCGCAGTTTGAGGTTTACTTTTCCATTGCTCGACTCAATCAATGTCTTTAGATCCCGACTAAAGCCGGTGCCGGCAATGCTTACGGTATTCAAGTTTTGGTAAGGCTTCTCCTCTTCAATCCCGTTGCCTGGATCTGCCGGGCGCTCTTCGTTGCGGCCAATCATATCCATTTGAAGCATTGCCACTGTTTTGCTTAATGGGAATAAGGGATTTTGAAAATAGTACTTTGATCCCAGCAATCCCAGTTCTTCGGCTCCCCACGCAGTAAGCAGGATGCTACGCTTTGGTTTGAGTGGCCCGGCTTGAAAGGCGGCGGCCAGTTCGAGCAAGCCCGTCGTTCCTGAGGCATCGTCATCCGCTCCAAAGAAAATCTCCTGGTTTTCCCCGACACCCAAATGGTCATGATGGGCACCGATCAGAACAAACTCGTTCCGCAAAATAGGGTCGCTCCCAGGGATCCATCCAATCACATTTTGCCCACTCACCGTCCTCCGCTCATACTTGGTACGGATCGTGATCTTCTTGCCGAGGCTGAAACTGTGAGGAGCCATTTGATCGTCAATCTTCTTTTGAATCTCGTTCAAATTGTTCTCCGAATTGGACGCCTCCGGCCGGGAGGATTGGACTAACTTCTCCCCTTCAGAAAAGGAAACAAAAGCCGCAGGGATCTTCAAAGGACTAACATCTGCCGCTAGAAAGGATTTTGCTGTTCTAAAGTTCAAAGAGTTCGACGAAGGAATCGACTCAGTAGCGGGGAGAACTATGATGACGCCCACAGCCCCTAGTTTCTGTGCTTGGAGGGCCTTTTCCAGCGGTTCTTCATAGTCCTTTTGGGACAAGATATCCCATCCGTTAGGCTTGGATTGGCCTGGAAACCGGCTCAGCAAAACAGCGATCTTACCTTTGGGATCAATGTTCGAATAGTCGTCATACTTTAGTTCGGATGCGGATATTCCATAGCCTGCGAAAATCGCTGCTGCTGTGACATCTTCGGAATCTGGCCCCCAGGGAGCCGGCAAGAAATCTTCATTCATCTTTAATTCCAAAATGGCGGTGTCTTGTGCTCGGACCTGTACGCGACTGGTCTCTTGCGGTATCGCCTGCACCAAGTCAAAGGATTGAATGAAGCTATTACTAGATTGAACCCCCGGCCGAATGCCCAATCGCTGGAATACGCTAGCAATGTAAGCCACGGTGAGATCGGCCTCCGGACTTCCCGTCCCTCGTCCCTTAAAATGTTTTGAGGCCAGGAACTCAAGAGTTGCCTGGATCCGCTGGCTTTGGATCGTGTGATACCCGCCGGCGATTTTCTCGAAGGAGACTGGATAGATGTTTGGGGGGTAAACAAGTGTGAAGAATAGGACAACGATTGTCACACTTCTCACAAAACAGACGTTCGATGCCACAGCATTCGAGAAATGCAAGCGAACACTAGTCTGGCTTTTCAACA
>JBGOVH010000069.1:0-8794 GCA_041478005.1 Terriglobia bacterium
AACCGGTACGGACCGGTGCAGTGCCATGATTTGGAAAGTTCCCTTTCTATAGATGGACACCATTCCAACGTAAAGGCCATGAATATCAATGGTGATGTCGAGATCACAACCTCTTATGAGAACGTAGAGTTAGAGAACGTGCAAGGAGGGATTAAGGTCCATGGAAAACATGGGGACATTGACATTAAGGCATCTCATGCCCCGGTAAAGCCGATTTTTGTTGATGCTGAATACAGCGGAGTTAGCATCTTGCTGCCCAAAGAGAGTTCGTTCGAGCTGGATGCTGCTTCGAGACATGGCAAGTTTATCTCTGGCTTTGAGTCGATAAGCGTCAATGATGAGGATCTACCCGGAAATTCGAGAATTAAGGCGTCTAACGGACGAGGAGGGCCAATGATCAGAATCAACACTTCATATCGGGACATAACTTTGAACCCTTCCTAATTGCTATAGTCTCTTTCTGGATTCCTTGCTTCACAACTCTTCGACAGCTCCCCCCAAAGTTCCTCGCCGACAAATTTAGGACTGGAAATTCTGCAGTTGACAGTTTCAAAGGGTTGAGTTATTTTCAGCCCTGTCTAGCCCTTGTGCAATCTTACTAAAGAGTTACAAGTCTCATTTCTTCAACGGATTTTGAATCTGTCTTCTCGAAAAATTGAGTATTTAAGTTCGAGACTAAGATCTTGGAAAGAGTTAATTCTCCCACGCTGGAGTTGACTGAATCTGAAGCAATCAGCGGTTGTGTCGCAGGGGATCAGCGTGCATTTTTGACCCTCTACAATATGCACAAACGCCGGGTTTACTCCCTTTGTCTTCGCATGGTGGGCAATACTTCCGAAGCAGAAGATCAATCCCAAGAAGCTTTCATGCAACTTTTCAGAAAGATCGGAACCTTCAGAGGGGAGGCTGCATTTTCGACTTGGTTACACCGCCTCACGGTGAATATTGTTCTCATGCATCTCAGAAAGAAGGGGCTGGACGAGATTTCGTTGGATGAGGAACCAGAGGAAGATGGGCAGGACCTTCCGAAAAGGGAATACGGAGGCACAGACTTGAATCTGGCCGGCACTGTTGACAGGGTAACGTTGGAAAACGCAATAGCCGATCTCCCCAGAGGATACCGGACCATTTTTGTTTTGCACGATATCGAAGGATATGAGCATAATGAAATAGCTGAGATGATTGGATGCTCTACCGGCAATTCAAAGTCCCAGTTGTTCAAAGCGCGATTGAAGCTAAGAGCTGCGTTATTGGATAGGAAAATAAAATTAGAAAAAAAAGCAACTTGAGGCATCGTTTTGACCCTTTCTTGATATCTAAACAAGGCAAATGAGTTCATTGTCGAGACGAGGCCATGGCTCATTCAAATCTGAATAGGACGATAGTATGAATTGTAGGGACACAAAGCACAGAATCTCAGACTGGATGGATAGCGAGCTTGTTCCCAATGAGGAGGCCTCAGTTCAGTCCCATCTGCAGCTATGCTCCAATTGTTCAGTATTTTACGAAGATTTTAAAGCAATTAAGATCAGCGCGCGTAAGCTGGACACTCTTGAGCCTTCAGACCATCTTTGGGCAAATCTTCAAGGGCAGCTAATTGCTGAAAGGATCATCAAGAGTCAGGAGCGATCGAGCTTTTGGGAGAGATTCTTCCCGCTGGGCATTGTACAAAGCTTGAAGCCCGCTCTGAGTGGTGCTATATTGGCATTAATCCTAGCTGGATCTATTTTTTACGTTTATCAGAGGCAGTGGCACGATGAAAGCATCGTTTCGTCCGAAACAGAAGTCATTCAGGAATTGAAGCAGGCAGAAACTCATTATCAAAGGGCCATCCAGGCACTCAATGAAGACTCCCGGCGCAAGATTGAAGACCTTGACCCAGCCATGGCTCAAATCTTGAATGACAATCTGGCAACAATGGATTATTACCTAAAGGAATGTCAGGATGCCGTTCAGAGCAATCCCGATAATCCTCTTGTTCACAGGTATTTGTTGACCGCATACCAGAAGAAGATTGAAATCATGCGGTCCATTGTGGATTCTGACACGCTTTAGGGTCTGATTCTCAGGAAGGGAAAGATAGAACTGTCATGATTAGAGGACTAATTTCATTACCAAGTTCCCTCTTGTTTTTGCTGCTTGTTTTGAATTCTCCAATGACTGCCTGGGAGCGGTCTGAAAAGATCTTTCCTGTCTCTAAGAATCCTAACTTGATGGTGACGAATTATACAGGAGCGGTGAGTGTCAAGGGGTGGCAGAATTCCGAAATCAAGATCATTTCTACCAAGTACTCGCAAAATGTGGAAATCGATATCGAAGCTAACAACAGCAAAGTGAGGGTTTCTACACACGTTCTCGACAAGCTGGCAAGTGCCGAAAAGGCAAAGGTCGACTACCAGATTTATGTCCCTGAAGAATCCAACTTGGACATTCGATCCAATATGGGATCGGTGGAAGTAGAGAACATAAAGGGTGAAGTCGCCATTGATGTTGTCGAGGCTAATGTCAAGATTGCCGGAGTGACAGGGTATCTTCGTGCCAGATCCCTGGGAAGCAAGGTGAGTATTTCCAATTCCAAGGGCATCATCCAAACCACGACGGTCAGTGGGGACATTTTTTTCACCAAGCTGGACAGCAATAGTCTGACGGCCCTTTCAACCCTCGGGAATATCTCGTACGAAGGAGATTTTTCCAGTGGTGGAAAGTACAACTTTTCCACAAACGAAGGCCTGATCTTGATTCAATGTCCCGATCAGGCCTCAGTGGAGTGGGATGCGAAAACTGTGAAAGGGGTCATAGAAAGCGACCTTCCCATCAAATCGAAAACTCATCGACCTGCCCCCCATGACTCTTACGGGAAACAATCTCTATTGGGAACCTTAAATACAGGGGATGCAACGGTACAGCTGTCAACATTCAGCGGAAAAATCAAGATTAAGCGACAGTAATGTCTGGCCAGATTCTATGTCTGGCAGTTAACAATATTGAGTTCCGAGCCCAAGTTTCTTGGGCTTTTTTTTTGATTGGATTTCCCGTCGACGGATAGGATAATTCTCCACTGAGTTTTGGAGTCTGGAGCTATTCAGGGGGATAATGAAAAAGGAGAGAGTCTTCCTTGTTGGTTTCATGGGGGCGGGGAAGTCCACAATTGGCCCGCTGCTGGCGGCTCGATTGGGCTGGGATTTTATTGACCTGGACGAGCAAATCGCAGAAAAGCAAACGAGGTCGATACAAGAGATATTTGAAACGGAAGGGGAAGAATATTTTCGTGGCCTCGAAATGATGGCGCTCAGAACTTTGAAAGATCGTTCAGGATGCGTTGTTGCTCTGGGCGGGGGCGCATTTGTAAGTCAATTGAATCGTGAAACAGTCCATGAACTCGGCGTCTCGGTATTCTTGGATTGTCCTTTGCAGACCATTATGGATCGTTGCTTGTTTGATGGAACCCGGCCTCTCTTTAAGTCACCTGAACGCATTAAAGTGCTCTATGCTTCTCGCTTGCCGTTCTACCGGAAAAGTGACCTTTCGATCAACGTGGAGCACCTTACACCGGAAGAGATTTCTAACTCCATTCTTTTAAAGATAAAGAACTTATGATGCAAATCCTCAACAAGATTCTCCTTTTTGGGATGGCATTCTCCAGAGCACCGTACCTGAGATTGCCTTCCCTCTTTGTCTTATTGAGTTTTCTTTTTTTTGGACCAAGGAACGGTATTTCTCAAACCAAGTCGAACACTGAAACGCCCTCACCCCCCATCCACTTTGGAAAAGAGAGTGGAAGTTTTAGAATCTTCTTTGGAGGAGAAGAAATCGGCGAGGAGAAATTTCAAATCATCGAGGAGGCATCTGCCCTCAAAGCCATTGCCGAAATAAGAATTGCTGTCGATCGCGAGAAAGAGAAAGTCGTTTTTTTGATCCATGCTGCTCTGCAATTTACCCGGTCTTTTGAACCTCTGAGCTACCAGGTTGTTCAGGAAGCCGGGCCAAACAAGATGAGAGCCAGGGTAAATTTCAAGCCTGGCAAAAGTGAGGCCATATATGAGACCGGGAAAGAAACGGATACGCGTCAGATTGAGTTGAAAAAAGACGTCATGATCTTAGATGATAACGTTTTTCATCACTATCTGGTGCTTGTCAAACGCTATGATTTTTCCAAAGGGGGTCAGCAGGAATTTTCCGCCTTTGTTCCCCAGCAGTTTTTGTCCGGCGCTGTCAGTGTCGCCGATAAAGGCAAAGAAATGGTTCAGATTGGAAACAAGAACCTGTCATTGCAGCATCTCTTGGTGGATACGGGAGAATTGCAGATCAGTCTCTGGCTGAATGAGAGTCATGAGCTTCTGAAGCTATCTGTCCCAAAGTCAAACGTCGATGTTCTGAGAGAATAGGTTGGAAAATCAAGATGGGCGCTACAGAATCCTTCTCGTGCTCGGTTTGACAGCTAAGGCCGAGCACGAGTAATAGCAAGAGCACGAGTATGGATAAGAATGCTCGGTAGCATTTTCACTACTGGTGGCGTCCAAATCATTAGGTTGGATTTGCACATGGGATTCTCATCGGTATTTCTGTTGTTGATTTGGTTTCATCCCCTAACAGATCTAATTTCTCGGCCAAACAAGGCAAGAATCAGGGTCGACGGCCAAGCGGCCTTCGAACATGTGACCCAGCTTGTTTCTTTTGGTCCGCGCCCGCCAGGTTCTCTTGGGATCTCTCAAGCTCAGTCCTATATCAAATCCGCGCTCAAGAAAATAAAACTTGAAGTTGAAGAGCAGGATTTTCTTGCTTCCACACCAAACGGCCCCATCAGTATGAAGAATATTATTGCCAAGACGCCAGTGGATCAGGGCCAAGTGATCATTTTGGCTTCTCACTATGACACTCTGCTCATGAAGAGCATGCCGTTTGTTGGCGCCAATGATGGGGGATCGAGTACAGGGCTTTTGCTGGAACTTGCAAGGGTTCATTCGACACTGCCCAGGGAATTCACATTCTGGTTTGTCTTCTTCGATGGGGAAGAAGCGCAGGCTCAATGGTCGGAGACGGATAGCCTATACGGAAGTCGATATTTTGTTGAAAAACTCAAGATGGAAGGCAAGGCCTCAAAAATCAAGGCTATGATTCTGATGGATATGATCGGTGATAAAGACCTGCGTTTGGAAAGAGACCTCTCATCCACGCCCTGGCTGCTCGAACTGACTCAAAGATCAGCTCTCGAACTCGGCTACTCCAAACATCTGGGGACAATGTCTAATGCAATTCAGGATGATCATGTCCCCTTTATCAAGGCGGGAATCCCGGCAGTTGACCTGATTGATTATGACTATGGCTTTAACAATGTCTTCTGGCATACATCCAACGATACTCTGGACAAGATCAGCCCCCAGAGTCTCAAAATTGTAGGCGACATTGTGGTGAGAGTTGTTGAGAAACTCGGCGTGAATAGGTGAGGCGGTCAAGAGCAGCTTCAGCGAATATGAGTTTGCGCCTCGCGGATGAGGATGAATTAAGCCATTTCGTCCAGGCTCAATGACGCTTTGGAGTTATCGACCACCAGGACCTTTGCGTGGCGGAGCACCTTGCCTTCCCAGACGTAGCCTCTCTGAGTCTCCTTAGAAATGACACCTTCGTTGAACTTATGAGTTGGTTCAGTGCCGACTGCCTCATGAAAATCTGGGTTAAACATTTGACCGATACTTTCAAAATAGGTGATACCGTGTTGTTCCAGTAACTGCTGGAGCTGTCGATAGATCGAGCGCACCCCCTGATAAACTTGCGGGTCAGCCCTCAAAAACTCTGATTGGAAAGCTCGATCAAAGCTATCAAGAACCCCAAGGATGCCAAGGAGCACTTCTTGAACAACGGCTTTGGCTGAGACCTCCCCTTCTTTGGCTACCCGCTTCTTATAGTTATCAAACTCAGCCAGTGTTCTTCCGAGAAGGTCCTCTTTCTCCTTTAGCGATTGAGTTAGATGCTCAACCTCTGCCTGATTGGACCCCTTCAGAAAGTTCTTCCCCTTTTGCACAACCGAGTGAATCGAATTGGCCCCTGCCTTCTTCATTTTTCAGAGTGAGTGAAAAGATGAACTGCCTTGCCCGTGGGCCGAAGGCGGAGAGATACTATGTTATTTGATGAAGTCGAGAAACTCGCTCCGCGTTTTACTGTCGCTCTTAAATCGGCCCAACATGCAGCTGGTGATGGTTTTGCTGTTTTGCTTCTGAACTCCACGCATCATCATGCAAAGGTGATAGGCCTCAACCACTACTCCCACTCCTTTGGGCTCCAGATACTTTTCGATGGCATAAGCAATATCTGTCGTAAGCCGTTCCTGGACCTGTAACCTTCGGCTGAAGACGTCAACAATCCGAGGCATTTTGCTCAGACCGATAATCTTGCGCTGAGGCAAGTAAGCCAGGTGGCATTTCCCGTAGAATGGGAGCATGTGGTGTTCACACAAACTATACACCTCAATATCTTTGACAATTACCATCTCATCATATTCCGCTTCAAAAATAGCCCCGTTGATGACCTTGTCAATATCTAGTCTATAGCCCTTGGTAAGGAATTTCAGGCTGGCTTCCACCCTCTCTGGCGTTCGTTTCAAACCGTCTCTGGAAAGGTCCTCTCCCAATTCGATGAGGATGTTTTCGATTGAATCCGCAATTTTCGACATGAGGTTTGACGTTTTTCCGCTCATAATTATCGGCCCTTTTTCTCCACACCGTTTAGAACAATGGTTCTTCCCAATTCTCCAATCTTGTTTTGATGTTGGACATGAACTTATCTGCGATTGCTCCGTCGATCAGGCGATGATCGAAGGTCAGCGTTAAGAAAGCCATAGAACGAATGGCGATGGCATCATGGATAACAATCGGGCGTTTTGATATGACGCCAATGCAAAGGATGGCCACTTGCGGTTGATTAATGATAGGTGCCCCTAAGAGGCTACCGAAAACTCCAGGATTGGTTATGGTAAATGTTCCGTCTTGCACGTCTTCGGGAGCCAGTCTTTTCTGGCGTGCTCGCTCAGCCAGTCTGGCAGAGGCTTTCGAGATCCCGAGGAAACTTTTCTCATCAGCGTTCTTGATCACAGGAACAATCAATCCCCAATCAAGGGCCACAGCCACCCCGATATTGATGTCCCTTTTGTAGTGCACATTCATGTCAACGATGGAAGCGTTCACTACTGGAAATTCCTTCAGGGCTTGGGCCGTCACTTTTATGAAAAAGGGCATATAGGTGAGTTTCGCACCTTCCCTGGCCATGAATTCCTGGGCGTATTGGCTCTTGATATTAGTAATACGACTCATATCTACTTCAAAAACCGTAGTGGCATGCGCGGAGGTTCGCTGGCTCACGATCATGTGTTCGGCAATGCTTTTGCGCATAGCCGTCATCGGGACGACTTGAATGCGATCTGCATGCAATTTCTGAACTTCATCAGCCATGCGAGTTGCTTGCTGAACGATGGGGCGTGTCACCTCCGCCACCTTCTGACGCTCCTCCAGATGTGCCAGGATATCCTTCTTCGTAATCCTTCCGCCTATGCCCGTACCTTCAAGTTGGGTTAAAGCTACTCCTTCGTTTCTTGCAATCCGTCTTACCAGTGGGGAAAAACGTGCACTGCGATCCGGCATTTTTTCTTGAACCGGGCTGGAGGCCGTTGACTTGACTTGGGTGTCTGCATTCGGCCGATCCTCAGGCATCGCGGAAATGCCTGTGCCGGCTTCCTCGGAGATGGTAGCCACCACCGTGTTAATTTGAACGGTTTCTCCCTCCTGGAATCGGATTTCAGAAAGTATGCCGGAAGCTGGCGCTGGGATTTCAGAATCCACCTTGTCGGTTGAAATCTCGAAAAGAGGCTCGTCCCTCTTCACAGATTCACCCACTTTTTTCAACCACTTTGTAATTGTGCCTTCGAAAATACTTTCGCCCATTTGAGGCATAATCACATTGGATGGCATTCAATTCTCCTTGTCGTGAGAGGATTCAATAGGCTGCCAATTGCCTCGCGACTCCAACTATGTCTGAAACCTTGGGAAGGAAGAACTCCTCGAGTGGGGGACTATAAGGTACGGGGGTATCGGGAGCCGTAATCCGCATAATGGGTCCATCCAAGTATTCGAACGCCTCCTCCGCAATAATAGCGGCCAGTTCCCCGGCAATTCCTCCAGTCCTGACGTCCTCGTGAAGCAAGATGACTTTGTTGGTTTTCTTAACCGATTCCAAAATTCGGTCTTTATCCAGGGGCACCAGCGTCCGCAGATCAACAACCTCCAACTCAATTCCGTCACTTGAAAGGATAATGGCCGCTTCAAGGGCTTGGTGCACCATGGCGCCATAAGTGATTACGGAAATATCGTTCCCTGACCGCTTGACATCCGCTTTGCCAATGGGAACGAGCAAATCCCCGTCAGGCAACTCCTCCTTGACACGCCGGTAGAGGAACTTGTGTTCAAAATAAATGACAGGGTCCTCATCACGAATGGCAGACTTAATCAAACCCTTGGCATCATAGGCTGTCGACGGAGCCACGACCTTCAATCCCGGCGTATGGACATAGTACATTTCCGGGTTTTGTGAATGGAAGGGGCCTCCGTGGATTCCACCACCGGAGGGACCCCGAATGACCAAGGGCACTCCAGCCCCCCAGCGATAGCGACATTTGGCCGCAAAGTTGGTGATCTGGTCGAAGGCGCAGGAAATGAAGTCGGCAAACTGCATCTCGACAATCGGTCGTTTGCCCATCAAGGCAGCTCCTATGGCGGCCCCTACAATACCCGACTCGGAAATCGGCGTA
>JBGOVH010000175.1:0-5812 GCA_041478005.1 Terriglobia bacterium
TATGGTACTTCCCGTCTGCCCCCTTTTTCATGTAAGCAACGAGGAATCGGGTGGCCGCACGCAATAGAGGATAAACGCGACTTAGAATGTCGTCATCGAGCGTATACAGGTAGTGCCACCAGAGGCTTTGAACGGTCCAGGGAGTCTCGCAGATTTCGTATCCCCAGGGCGGCGCGGGATAAGCAATGGTTTGACTAGGTACAGGATAAGCAGAGTGGGGGAAGAAAGCACCGGGAAAACCGAATTTCTCCCTGGCATATGACTCCGAAAGCGGGAGGAGCTTTTCACAGAGTTCAACATAGGGAAGGTGCTGTTCGACGTGATTGCTAGAAAACACGCCCCAGAAGATCTGCTGGGTGTTGTAATTCATGTGATAGTCGCCATGCCAGGCGGTTCCGATCTTCCCGCTCGCCCAGTTGCCAAAAAGTCCCGGTGCGCCTTTGCCTGGCTTGAGACAACAGGCAAGGAAGTATTGGTTGTGATACCAGATTCGCTCGAGTTCTTTGTCTTCCAGCAAGACGGCAGACTTGGACCAGAACTGCCTCCAGCTCTTCTCAGACTCCCGGCGAAGTTGTGTGATAGGGACAGCGCTTAGTCTGCCAGCCTCCTGGCGAGAAAAGCTGACGTTATCCTGGTGATCACGCGGGGTCACAATTGTGAGGTCGAGACGAAACGGTTGTTCCTTTTGGCTGCGAAAGAAGACCCGCGGTTCGTGAGTTGTTTGAGCGTAGATGGTATAGTTCTGAGAACTGAGAGACGCCTTGTTCCTGAGTTGGTCCTGGCTTTCTTTAAGACTTTCAATGGCCCACTCTCCGCTCAAACGGCCACATAAGGCGAAGTTGCCATCTCTGTCACTTTTAGGCGACGTAGGGTTTTCATCCGTTGGGGGCATCGCGGGAAAATGCTGATAGCCAGTGAACTCGGTGAATTCGGTACCTGTGGTGGCATCGATCTCAGGAGAGGGCAGCCGCGCTTCGTCATCAAGGTTCGGATAGTAGGCCACGGACACAAACGGAGAGACAACCTCTGTCGACACGGATACATGTCCCGCATTGGGATTCACGAAACAGACTACTTTGACGTTGCGAGTTGCTTCCCGTAGATTACCGTGTTCCAGGTCAATCGTCAGGAGGCCAGAACTGGGGTCCAGAATCTGGCGGATGACTCGGACCATTCGCGAGTCCCAATGAATCCATACAATGCCACAGGGCCAGGGACGTGGCCACGGTTTTCGGTAGGACGAAGACACTTTCTCCATATACTCGCGCAAGAAATCAATGTTCTTCTCAAGAAACAGCATCTTTGGCTTGCCTTGTCGCTTGGCTTCCTGACTGGCCTTTTCCCACAGCTTAAGAAGATCCTTAAAAGGCAAGACGTGCTGATAGTGGTCCTCACTCACACGAATATCCCAAGAATCTTCCTTGCCAAGGTGGAGCCCCAACGCATCCGGGCGCACAGTCACACAGACACCGCTGTCCCCGTTTCCAAGCAACATCCCCTCAAAAAAATTCGGCGTCGGACTTTCCCGAACGATGCGATGCTGTTTAGCAATTTGATAGGCGTCGAGGCGCTGGGTTTCCCTTGAGAGGGATTTACTAAGGCTGGATTGGGCTGCCGTAGCAGCCATCACAGTTCCAAGAAAGGTTCTTCTTGAAAGAGTTGGGTTCAAAGCTTTCATTGGGCTGCTTGGGTTCAGATCCACTAGGCCCACTCCCGCGGCACGGGCGCTTCTTTGAGCAGGAGTCTCTTTGGGCCCTAGATCGGCACTTAGGTTCATCGACCTCGCCAGCAATCTCCTGTCCGCGTGATAACGCGTTATCCTCAGCGCAAGTCTCAATCTGTGGGAGCAGAGAACCCTTGTGGCTTCCCGGAAGCACACGCATGCAGCCGGTTTCTGGTGTCGAAGGACAGGTATTACTATTAACAGTTTCTCAGGACTGTGGGGGAGTCAGCTTGCCTTTGTGCTTCCAAAGACGCTGCTTGAGCTGTGGAAACAGCTCGAGAGCATTTTCTCGCAGGACTTGCCTCCCAATCCGGAGAGCGTGCTCCTCGATCAACGCGCCGCGATCGACTTTCTCGGCCAGGACTTCCGCAAGGCATCGGCGAGTTATTTCAGTCGCCGCGTAGATCCCCTCCGCAGTGTGCTCATCGGCTCCCCACATAATGCGATCGGAGGGCATAACTTCCAACCACTCGTGGAAGGCCCTCTTTGCCATCGTGTAGCTCAATACTGGCAGCCACACAGAGTCGATCCAGACGCGTGTGGGATACCGCATCACAATGACACCTGTCTCACCCACCCAAGGGAATCCCCCGTGGAACAGAATAAACTTGGTCTTCGGGTTGGCTTCAATCAGGTCGACCAGCAGCATAGGGTTGGATCCTTGAATGCGGGCCTGTCCGGTGTGAATTTGGAACGGCAACTCGTATTGGGCACTCATTTCAACGAGCCGCCACATGATGAAGTCCTCAAAATCTTTTACTTCCTTTTCAGTAAGCTGCGAGCGAGACTGTCCGAACGCACGGGCCGCTCGCGTCTTGGGCACTTTTTCGAACTGCAGGGTTCGCTCATACGCCAGCGTCGTCTTCAGGCAGGCTGCACCTCGCTCTTTCGCCTCACGAAATAGTCGATCGAGAACGAACAGATAATCGTCCAGAGACTGTACTTTTAGTCCGAGCCTCTGCGCGAAGTCGTAGGGATTGTCCTGCGGGCTCTTAAACTCCGAGGCGTGAAAGCCGCGCACAAGAGTGGTTACGTTGAAGACCAATACACCGTAGGGATAATCTGTGCGGAAATCGAGTCGGCCCCAATAGGGGTCGTTAAACATAAGCTCAATGTTGGCCCGTTCCGTGATCACATAGTACAACCATTTCCGGTCCCGGTAGTTCTCGAAGATGCGCTCGTTGAGATTGAAGGCTTGCTCGTCGGTGATGCGGTCAAAGTCTATCCCATAAAGATCCTGGAACGCTGGAAGCATGTAGCGATAGAAGCTGGTCGCTCGGGCATTAGCGAAGTCGTTCTTGGCCTCTGCCCACCAATCTTTAAACGTGCTCCTCGGCTTCCAGGGTGTGATCCGGTTTATCCATTTGTAGTAACTACTCTGCCACACCCCAGCCAATGTCATGCCTTGGCCACGCTCGGTCTCAACATACCCTGGCAGCTTGTCGAAAGGCCAAAGATGGTCATGCGTATCGATGGCAGGTATCGAATCGAGATATGCTTTTATCCGATGATATGTCGCTGTCTGCTGTGTCCCCTGCACCCAGGCGGCAGCGGATGTGTCCTCCGATTTTCCTCCGGAACATGAGATGAGCAGCATTACCCAAAGCAGGGCTCGAAGAGGAAAGACCACTCTGTGATTCCTTCTGTGATATTTGTTCATGTTCCAGGAAATTCAAAACAATCAAAGGACCTCTTGGTTCCACCCCCTAGAAAATAATTTTTAGACCCAACTGCACTTGGCGAGCCTGGTTGGCTGTACCCAGTACCCTACCAAAATTCGGACTACTGAAGTTACGCTCTGCAATACCATACTCTGGTGAGTTGAAGGCGTTGAACATTTCTGCCCGGAATTCCACTCGCTTCGATTCGCTCAGTGGAAATTGACGGAAAATGGACAGATCGTAATTTTGAGTCCCATCTCCTCGTAAAATGTTCCGCCCTGAGTTTCCAAAGGTAAAAGACGATGGAACCGCGAAAGCGGATCGATTAAACCACTGCTGGGGAGTCGGACTTGACAACTTCGGATCGCCCACCAGATTCAGTCGCATGTAAGGACCAAAACCATACGGACAACAACCGACATTGCCCGTATTGGCGATATCACCACTCACCCCCAGATCATACGGTAATCCAGAATGAAATGTTGCGATCCCGTTCACCTGCCAATTGCCCACAATATGATTCAGAACTCGACTGTCGGTAGAGAACCTTTTCCCAGGCCCTACGGGAAGCTGATAAACCCAAGACACCGAGAGCAGGTGGGTAAGATCAAAACCGGAAACACTTCTGTCATTGTTAAAGTGGTAAGGATCTTGCACCGAACAACCTTCCACGCCGTACCAGCCGGAACAGCCAATGTCAATTGACTTTGACCAAGTGTAGGAAACCAGGTACGCAAGCCCATTTGAGTACTTCTTGTCGAGTGTAAATTGGAACGCATGGTAGTTTGCCCGGCCCCAACTCCGGTCGAAGAAGGTTGGCGCAATATAAGGAAATGGGCGCCGGGGTGCCTGATCTCCTGGACCCGGCGTTAACGCCACGTTGTAGAATCCTCCAATTTGTAAACGTTTTGTGCCTGAACCCACATAGTTGGCTGTGACCACAGTGCTTGAGTTGAGTTGATGTTGGAGTCCCATATTCCACTGCATCGAATATGGGTTCTTGAAATAGGGATCCATAAACCATGCAACGCTGTTGAATGGCGTCGGCGCAGGGAAGAACGACCCCAGAACCGGATTGGTCCCGACTACGGTTGGAGTCGGGTTGGACGGAGAGGGATTGTTCAGGTTTTGGGCCAGCTGCTGCGCGACGTCGGGCCAGTTCCCTGTGTAGTTTTGAGCAGTCTGGGTGACCGCCGCCCAGTTGTCAAAGAAAACCCCAAATGAGGCACGTAGGGCTGTGTTTGAGGTCAGGCGATAGGCCAAGCCAAACCTCGGTTGAAAATTCTTCGTCGTGTCGTGATAAATCTTGCCTCGCGAATCCACCTCGACGTGCTCGGGAAGCTTGCCACCTGGGTCCGGAAGACAAGGCGCGTGTCCCCGTTCGGCGCAAGTTGGCGGCACCTTTTGCACGATGTAAACGCCCCGGTTGAGATCGTAGTCACCGGTTTCGATTCCTCCGTTCGTGCCTTCAGAGCCGTTGCCGCCGTATGGAGGGATGAAGGTCCGATCATATCGAAGGCCGAGGTTGACTGTTAACTTGGGCGTAGCTTTCCATTGGTCATGGAAATAGAAACTTAGGACGCCTCCCCAGCGCAAGGAACCTCCAAAATTTCGGCGGCTGGCGTTGTCGGGAACGTTTAGTAAGAAGGAGGCGAGGGAGCTACCCGTGCCACCTGGATTTCGTGGGTCGTTGGTCTGAACGCTGGAGAATCCAACGCCCAAATCCTGAGTTAAGGCGTCGAGACCATTGCTGGCGATTTCACCACCCCATTTCAAGGTGTGGCTTCCAACGATTTTAGACGCATTGGCCTTGTACTGATAGACGTTGGTAAAGTCCGTATACAGACCATTGGTCTCCCCCCCACTAAAAAAGTCGTTTACGGTGATGGACGGGATCAAACTGACTCCGCCGGAGAACCCGCTGTAGTAAGCATCGGCAAAACCAACTTCCTTGGCAAAGCCAGGACTGAGATTCCGAAACCGGTTGGAGGAATTATCGCTCGTGTGAACGTGGCCAAACTGAGTCTGCAGGACCGTGCTCGGACTAAATGTATGAACCCAGCTAATTGCCCAGTTTCTCGCTGGGTCGTCCACCTTGTTGAGAATAGACTGACGGCCTCCAGAACCTTCGTTGACCCGGCTTAACCCGCTGTACCGGAACCACAAGGAGTCTTTCTCTCCGATGACTTGGTCTCCTCTAAACGTGTATTCTTCCTGGTTTTGCTGGAATGGAGTGGAGTCCAAACCATTGCGGTCGGCATTTCCGGTGAACACGGGCTTCGGCAAGGTCTCTTGGGCGAAGTGCACCATTCCCGGATTAATCAATTCGGCTGGGATCTGGTTGTTCGGAAAAGGGTCCCGGATGAAGGTTCCCGGATTGTTCGGGTCTTCCCGCGTACTGAAGGGATTGAAGATCTGTTGAGGAATA
>JBGOVH010000580.1:0-2749 GCA_041478005.1 Terriglobia bacterium
ATTTTTGTTGCCGCCGCCGTCCTAACTCCAACCTCGGACATTCCCAACATGATGATTTTTGCCATGCCTATGTTGTTGCTCTATATGATTGGAATCCTGGTTTCCTGGATATTTGGCAAAAGGCGAAAGAAGAAGAACGTAGAGCAGACGTAACAAGTACAAAACCTCAGAGCCCCGTCAAAGTCCCGCAAGTGATTAAACTGCGATTTTGTCCACGCTGACACGCGGTCTGCTGACCTGGCTTCGCCGACGTTCAGCAGGCCGACCGTCGGGGAATGCGGAGAACACTGGCAGGGTCGTGCAGCCATGCAAAAACCTAGTTGCAAAAGGGTGCGGCTTCGGCTATAGTCTCTAGCTATAACTCCTGTTGATTTTGTTGAACTTGCCTTCGGGAAAGAATTTGACTGGGTGTGTGAGCTAGGGTTGGACCAAAGATCTGCCGATATAACTCCCAGTGATGCATTTCCAAGGGGGATCCATGAAGAAATGCCTGGCTTTAATGTTTTTGGCATTATCCTTGTTGTTTGTTGGTGAGCTAGAGGCGTTGGGGTCAATGGTCGGCATCAGGCCAGACCGAATCCAACTAATTAAGGAAATCCAAGGACGGCTCAATCGTTCATTCCAGTGTGATTTCTCAGTTTCCATAGGGGAGACACGGAAGTACGCTACGGGAAATAGTGGAGGAATCATTATTATCGATAAGTCATTTCTTGAATCTGCGGATAGGGAACGGATTTTCTTCGCTATTGCCCATGAATATGCCCACGCTTATTTGGAGCACGATATCCTGGTTTATGAGCATCTTTCACATCGTAGTGAAGACTCTGATTCAAAGAGTCTTGTAGAAGTCAGGCGTCGATGCGAAAAAGAGGCCGATGGAATTGCCGCGCGCAAAGCGAAGCAGATGGGGTTCTCGATCGAAAGCATATTGGAGTTTATCCTGGCCCAGTCGGACCCCGAAAAGGGAGTTCCTCCGGAATACCGAGTCTATTCGAAGCCCCGAGAACGAGCCGAATATATCCTTGCAGTTTATCAGTCGAGTTAGAAGCATCCGAGATCCATTGAAAATCATTCGGGATCGAGTGAGAACTTCGCAAGCATTTTGAAAAAATTCCATACCCCGTAATTTTTTACCAGATCGCAAGATTGCCAGTAGAATCAAGTAAAGCACTTGAACTCTATTAAATACCTTGTAATCAGTCCTTTAATAATACATTACAATTTCCCCTTCCTTTGGAATGTTCCGTGCTACTCGCCTGTGTAGATTAGAGAAGTTGCAGTAGAAGTAAGTCTTATCCCGTGAACAGAAACTACTGTTCTGATTAACCCCAAGAAAATTCAATATCAAGGAGAGAGGACAATGTCTACCTATAGGAAGAGCACCTTAGGGCTCTGTATGATCATGGCTTTAGGCCTTTTCGTTCAAATGGGTTGCACTACCAAAAAGTATGTGAAACAGCAGATTGATCCCGTGAGCGGAAGGGTTGATGAGTTAACCGAAGTAAGCAAGCGTAATGAGAATGCGATCAAGGACGTTGATTCTCGGGCTCAATCCGGGATTCAATCCGTTCAAGCCAAGGCCACAGAAGTGGATCAAAAAGCCATGGCTGCCGACCAGAAGGCAGTTGAAGCGCAGCAAATGGTTAAAAATACCGAAGGGAAGATTTCGACAGTTGAGACCAGCTTGAATCAGAAGATTAGCAACATTGACAGCTACAAGCCTGTGGAAAATGCAAGTGTGAATTTCAAATTTAACAAGTCAGAATTATCCGACGAAGCGAAAGCAAGTCTGGATCAGCTGGCTGCAAAAGTAAAAGGCTCAAAAGGGTACGTACTAGAGATCCAGGGATTCACGGATAAAATAGGTTCAGAAAGCTACAACCTGGCGCTAAGCCAGAAGCGGTCTGAGTCCGTGGTTAGATATCTTTCTCAACAGCATCAAATTCCTCTATTCCGCATGTTCATTCTAGGACTGGGAGATGCCAAACAGGTTGAAGACAATAAGACCCGTGATGGTCGTGCCGCCAATCGGCGTGTTGAGCTTACTCTCCTTAAAAGCGAAATAGAAAGCATGTCGGCGAAATAAGGCGGTCGATTGGAAAAAGCGATTTCTATTTAGTTCCACACTCAACCAAGCAGGGCCTCAATTCCGGCCCTGCTTGGTTACCTAAGAAACTCAATCCGAACCCTCCTCAGTTGCTTAGCATTAGACTTTCCCCTCCTCATTCTTGCCTTGAACATAATACTCGATAGAGACACCTTCGCGTGCTCTGTGAGGCGTGGGCATTCTGTTCCACCGGGAAAAACCAAGGCTCGCTGTGCTCAGCATGGTTACCGAGACTTCCTCCCGCAACGTAGAAGGTGTCAAAAATTTGATGTCGCGGCAGTCTATGACCGTCGAACTCCTTTGTTTCCGCCATCACAACCAGCGCTAATAGAGCCCCGCTAAAATCTTTTCATGCCTCATACACATTCCCCGAATAGAACACACCAATTTACAATCCTGTCCGAAATCAATATACTTTTTTGTCTCTTAGGCGGCTGAAAAGCCTATGACAGCCGCTACGACATTCGGATTTTGTGAGGGGCCATTTATGAGACTTGCAAGGCGCGTCAGCAATCTTTCCAGTTCCCCAACCATGGCTGTGGCTGAGGAGGCTGCAAGGCTGAAAGCAGAGGGGAAAGAGATTATTGATTTCAGTGTTGGAGAACCCGACTTCAATACTCCTGAGAACATCAAGCTTAAGGG
>JBGOVH010000047.1:0-10162 GCA_041478005.1 Terriglobia bacterium
AAACGTATACTAATCGCTCTTGCTCTTTCCTTTCTAGTGTTAATGTTAACTCGCCCTTGGTGGGAACCGCAAAGGTCAAGCGTTCCCCCTTCTGAAAGAAGTGTCTTGGAAAAAAAGGAACCCGGAAAGCCCGCTTCTTTTACTCGGGCTGATGTGCCTGTGGGTTTAACTGGAAGGGATCAGCAAGAGCTCAAAAGAGCCGAAGCCGAAGAGTCGATTGACATCGAAACGGATGTCTATAAAGTTAAGCTTTCCAATAAAGAAGCCGTCGTCAGAAGTTGGGTTCTCAAGAAATACAATGACAGTAATGGAAAACCTTTAGAATTTGTGGATGACAAGAAAGCTCAGCAGTTTGGATATCCATTGAGTGTCAAGGTGGACAAGGATGATGAGCTTACAAAATCTCTGAAAACTGCCCTTTTCACCGTCACTCGTCCAGACAGAATTGATTCAAATGCCCCCGGTTTGAAACTACAGGATCTGAATTTCGAGTTCTCGGATGGAAACCTACAAGTCCTAAAAAAGTTATCCTTTGCGCCGGGATCTTATTGGATCCGTGTTGAAAGCAAGGTCTGGATAAATGGAAAACCGATTGGTCACTTTTTGAATTGGAATTCAGGTTTTGGGGATTCGAGCGTTGACCCAAGGATGGCAGTCCATAAGGCAGTCTATCGATTAGAAGACAAAATCAAAAGGCTGAAAGATAGCGAAGTCAGTGCAGAACAGGAGTTGTCGGGGTTGTTTGACTATGCCGGCCTGGAGGACCTCTATTTTGCTGCTCTATTCCTTCCAGGCTCTGATGGTCCACTAAAGAGAATTCAATTCTCCAGGGATGAGTATGATGGAGGAACCGGCAAAAAGGAAAAACTCTTGCGTGCTGGAGCATTCAGCACCTCGCTGGAATCCCAGGGTTTCAAATTGTTTGTCGGACCCAAGGATACCGAGGTCCTAAGAAGCGCAGGTTCTCACCTTGTGGAAGTTATTGATTATGGATGGTTTAGATTTGCATGTGAGCCGCTCTTTCTCGCGCTCAAATGGCTTCATTCTTTTGTCAAGAACTACGGTCTAGCTATCATAATGCTGACAATTCTCATAAACATCGCTTTGTTTCCGCTAAAGTACAAGTCCATCATTTCGGCTCAAAAGATGCAAAAGTTACAGCCGCAGATGAAAGCGATACAAGAGAAATACAAGAAATACAAGTCAACGGATCCAAAGCGACAGCAGATGAACAGTGAAGTCATGGCCTTGTACAAAGCACACGGTGTCAATCCGCTGGGAGGATGTCTGCCGCTTGTATTGCAAATGCCGTTTTTTATCGCTTTTTACAATCTGCTTTCTGTCGCCATTGAATTGAGGCATGCCCCTTTTGTGCTTTGGATAAGAGATCTGTCTGCTGCAGACCAGACTTTTATCCTACCCATACTGATGACTATTTCCATGGTGGCAATGCAGAAAATGACACCCACTCCTTCTGCAGATCCAGTTCAAGCCAAGATGATGATGGCGATGCCGGTATTTTTTGGTTTCATGCTGGCATTCACCTCAAGTGGGCTAGTGCTCTATTGGCTAACCAGCAATCTCGTGGGCATCGCCCAACAGTATTTCATGAATAAATATGGTCCATCTGTGAGCGCAGGGAGTTCAGGGAAACGGGCAAAAAAATGATAGAGGAGGTTAGTTCTGAGACATGACCCTTGAAGAGTTTCTCAATGCCTTTGTAAAGTCTTCCCGATTGAGTCTTAGTTTCCAGATTGCATCAAATCCGGACCACACAGAAGTTGCCTTTTCGGGAGAAGATGCTGCGATTCTCTTATCTCGAAACGCGGAACCCCTTCATGCATTGGAATACCTTTGTAATCGAATTTTCGAAAAACAGGGTAAGAAATTGGTCTTAGACTGCAACGGATACCGGGCAGTCCGAGCTGAGGAATTGCGATTGATGGCGTTGAAAGCGGCGGAGAATGTCAAGAAGTCAGGCTTGCCTTTCAAGCTAAACCCGATGTTGCCAGAAGAAAGGCGCATCGTACATCTGACGATTGCCGAGGATGAGCAAATCCGCACAGAAAGCGAAGGATTTGGGGAAAACCGCAAAGTTGTGATTTATCCCAAGTAAGATGCCGACGCTGATTGATGACACGATTGCGGCCATCTCTACCCCTTTGGGGAAAGGAGGCCTCGGGGTCATTCGCTTGAGCGGTAAAGATTCCTGTCGAATCCTTCTTTCGCTGTTCCCGTCAGGCCAGAACACCCTGGTGGACCGCGTTCCCCTCCTTGGAAATATCATTGAGCCTAAAACAGGCGAAATCCTCGACCAGGCTATTGTGACTTTTTTTAAGTCTCCCCGCTCATTCACCCGGGAAGATGTTGTTGAGATCAGCTGCCACGGCAGCCCCGTTGTTTTAAAGGCAGTTTTGAGGTTGTTGCTGGACTCAGGTGCAAGGCTGGCAACGCCGGGGGAATTCACGATGCGAGCGTTCTTGCGAGGCCGTATCGATCTGGTCCAAGCTGAGGCGATCCATGACCTTGTTGAAGCCCAGACCCTCTTTCAGGCCAAGGTAGCTAATCAACAGGCCTCTGGTTCTCTTTCCCGTCGTCTCAAGCCTATCAAAGAGAGTCTCGTCCAGATGATCTCACTCATGGAGGCTGGAATCGACTTTGCTGAAGACGACGTTTCAGTTCTTTCGGACGAAGTCGTACGGAAACGGCTGCAGATAATCAAGAATGATTTGAAGACTCTATACGCAAGCTTTGCAGCTGGCAAGCTGATCACGACGGGGATGAGTATTGCAATTGTGGGACGGCCGAATGTAGGAAAGTCCAGCCTTTTCAATGCTCTGTTGCAAGATGATCGAGCCATTGTGACAGATACTCCTGGGACTACACGTGACTTGATATCGGAAACGATTCAAATCGATGGAATTCCGGTCCGGTTTATCGATACGGCGGGAATCCGGGAAGCAGAGAACAGGGTCGAGCGTATTGGAATCGATAAATCTCTTGAGGCAGTGGCCGACGCTGACCGCACACTCCTTGTCATGGATGGATCAGAATTTTTTACCGAACCCGACCAAAGCCTCTGTGACCGCTTACAAGGTTATGCATACACTTTGGTTGTTAACAAAATTGATTTGCCCTGCAAATTAGATTTGACCCCCCTCCGGGCAAATCCCAAAGCAATATTTGAAATCTCGGCCAAGACAGGCGAGGGAATCCGCGGCCTGAAGCAGGGACTATTTGAAGAATCCGGAAGAGTCACGGCTAGAGAAGCAGAGGAAGGGTTGATCACCAATGTCCGCCACGAAAACCTGATCGGAGAATCTATTCAGTCCCTCGATCGGGCAGAGAAGTCTCTGGAAGCGCAAATGCCCCATGAAGCCTTGCTTCTGGATTTTTACGCCTGTTTGAAATCGTTAAACGAATTAACTGGAGAAACTACGGTGGAGGATATTCTTGGGAATATTTTCTCGACTTTTTGCATTGGGAAATAGGTCATCTGGGACTTTCTGCAATAGTAAGACCCTTCGTGCTAGGTGTTCCTGTGCAACTAATCATGACTGATTTTAGCGAAAAATATGACGTGGTTGTCATCGGGGCTGGACATGCCGGTTGCGAAGCGGCCATGGCTGCGGCTCGAATGGGAGTGAACGCGGCACTGGTGACGATGAACGCAGATCTAATTGCACAAATGTCATGCAATCCGGCCATAGGTGGGATTGCGAAGGGGCACATCGTCCGGGAAATCGATGCCTTAGGTGGAATCATGGGGCAGGTCATTGACAGGGTGGGCATTCAGTTTCGTCTTCTAAACAGCAGTCGAGGCCCGGCTGTCTGGTCACCACGGGCCCAGGCGGACAAACAGAACTATCGAATCGAGATGCGTCGCGTCCTGGAACAGCAGCCGGGACTGAGCATTAAGCAAGCGGAGGTCATTGGGATCCTTCGAGACAACGACCGCATCAAGGGCATTGAACTCAGGGATGGACGCAAAATTCAAGCAGAAGCCGTGATTCTAACCACTGGAACATTTCTTAATGGTCTGATCCATATTGGCGAGAATCGCCATTCGGCTGGACGTAGCGGTGAGTCCCCCTCCCTTCCTCTTGCCGAATCCATCAAATCTATCGGTTTCCAGTGGGGCCGGATGAAAACCGGAACTCCGCCGCGTCTGGACGGCAGGACGATTGACTTTAGCCGTCTGGAAGAGCAAAAGGGAGATGTTCGCCCAACGCCCTTTTCCTTTCAAACCACTGCAATCACACAGCCCCAGGTTTCCTGTTACATCACCTATACGGACGAAACCGTCCATCAAATCATCCGCGACAACATGAGACGATCACCCCTCTACAGCGGTCAGATTCAAAGTATTGGACCGAGGTACTGTCCTTCCTTTGAAGACAAAGTGGTCAAGTTTCCGGACAGACTGCGGCATCAACTCTTCCTTGAACCGGAAGGCCTGAACACTAACGAAGTCTATGTTAACGGCCTTTCGACTTGCATGCCTGCGGATGTTCAGATGAAGCTGGTTCATGCCATTAGAGGCCTGGAGACGGCTGACGTGATTCGTCTAGGCTATGCGATCGAATACGACTTTGTCCACCCCACTGAACTGTACGCCACCCTGGAAACCAAAAAAGTTCCTGGTCTCTATCATGCGGGTCAAATTAATGGGACCACTGGCTACGAAGAGGCTGCCTGCCAGGGCCTCATTGCGGGGATCAATGCGGCGCTCAAATTAAAAGGGCAGGTCCCCCTTATTTTGCAGCGCAATCAGGCTTACATTGGAATCTTGATTGACGATCTAATCACAAAAGGAACCAACGAGCCTTATCGCATGTTTACCTCACGAGCAGAGTTTCGCCTGCATTTGCGGATTGACAACGCTGACCAGCGGCTAACTCCCTTGGGGCATCAAATCGGCTTGGTTTCAAAAGAGAATTACAGGCGCTACCAGGCCAAACAAGAACGCTTGCGACTCTTAGGGGAACACCTTCAAAACTTGAGAGTGCCCGTCGAGTCTGGGAAAATTTCGGCGACTCAGGCTCTTAAGCGGACAGAAAATAGAATTGAAGATTTCTTGGACACTGTTCCGCCGGCTCTGCGCGACTCCCTGACCTGGGAAGAGACCAAGGCGGTGGAAACCGCTATCAAGTACGAAGGCTATTTACGGCAACAGTCTCAGGAAATTGAGAGGATGAAGAAAGCCGAGTCGCGCTGCATCCCGTCGCATTTTGAGTATCAGAATATCCCTGGGTTGTCGCGGGAAATCGTGGAAAAGCTAACGCAGATCCGGCCGGCGACTTTGGGACAGGCCAGCCGTATTCCAGGAGTAACTCCAGCCGCCCTTTCCATCATTCACATCTATCTGGAAATGAGCTCTCCCAAAAAAGAAAAGACGGCGTAGAAAACAACACTACTCCAGCCCCCCACCTGCAAAGGCTCTGCTTGGAGGCTCACTTTCCATCATGGGCAACAAACCCTTACTCACAGCAGCGCGCATCCAGGAACTGCTCGCCGGATTCCACCTGGAATGCCCGGTCTCTCTGGCCGAACAGGTGCGAGTCTACATGGAATTCCTCAACCGGTGGAATCAGCACGTCAACTTAACCTCTATCCAAGATCCGGCGGACTGGATTGCCACTCATTTCGCCGAGTCCTTCTATGCCACTCGCTTTATGCTCTCAGGTGAAGGACCTGTCTTGGACGTAGGATCTGGGGCCGGGTTTCCGGGGCTGGCGATCAAACTGTATCAGACCGACTTCAAAGTGATTCTTCTAGAACCCCGGCAGAAAAAGGCGGCTTTTCTGACGGCCGTCAGCCGCGAGCTTGCATTGTCCGGAGTGACGGTCCTATGCAAAACCTTGGAAGAGTGCCGGAGTGACGACTTTTCACTTCCCCCCGCCGTATTGACAATGCGGGCGGTAGGTCAGATCGGCAAAATGATCCAGGACGGTCTTCAATGGTTGAAGAGACCCGGCAAGGTGCTGCTTTTTTCCACTTTGAAGCAAGTGCAGCTTAGAGCAGACTGGCCCGCGCTCGAATGGCAGGATCCTCTACCCATCCCCTGGAGTCGTCAGCGATGTCTCTTGATCGGGCAAAAAAATCCATAGAGAGAGGCGAAATTGTGCGATGTTCCACGTGGAACATTACGTGGGGAGAAGCGGTGTTGGATAGGAGGTTTGACAATATTCCTCGTTGGAAGTCTCCGCAAGAAACCGGTATATCCCCGTTCGATTTCGCGAAAAGTGTTCCACGTGGAACACGGGTCACTGAAATTGAAATTGAAATCTGCAATGCATTCTGCTAAAAAGGATCTCCCTTTTGGAATTCAATAAGTTGGTCGATTTAGGGAATCCACAGTGAGTCAGGTCATTGCCATTGCCAATCAGAAAGGTGGTGTGGGGAAGACCACGACCGCGATCAATCTGAGTGCCTCTCTGGCTGCCGCAGAATTAAAGACTCTGTTGATTGATTGTGACCCCCAGGCAAATGCCTCCAGCGGATTGGGATTCCGAAAAGATCTCCGTCGCCCCAGCCTCTATCATCTTTTTTCTGAACAATTACCGCTGGAAAGAATTATCCAACAGACTGAATTGGAAGGATTTGAAATCGTCCCCGCCGACAAAAACTTGGTCGGCATCAACATCGAGCTTCTGAATGAGGAGAGGAGAGAATTCTTTCTCAAGGAAGCCCTTCAGCCCGTCCGACAGCGATACGATTATGTGCTGTTAGATTGTCCTCCCTCGCTGGATATCCTGACCTTGAATGCGCTGGTCGCAGCCGATTCACTCCTGGTTCCCATTCAGTGTGAATACTTTGCACTAGAAGGCGTGTCCGAACTACTGGACACCATGGCCCGAATTCGCCGTCATCTAAATCCCGGGCTGGAGATCGAAGGAATCTTGCTCACGCTTTTTGATGACCGCACCAATCTCACCCATCAAGTGGCTCAGGACTTGCGAGATTACTTTGGATCCCAGGTTTTCAAGACCGTCATCCCTCGCAATGTCCGGTTGGCTGAAGCCCCTAGTTACGGAAAACCCATCCTGCTGTACGACATTAAATCCCGGGGAGCTGAAAGCTACCTCCAGTTAGCCAAGGAGATCATGAACCATGACAAGCACGACAAGAAAGGCGCTCGGTAAGGGCTTAAGCGCCCTTTTGAAAGATCGCGAAACATCTGCCGATTCAGAGGTGCGTGAACTGGACATCGATTTGTTGGAACCCAACCGCTTCCAGCCGCGCCAGGTTTTTTCAGAACCCAAGCTGGAAGAGCTGGCCCGGTCCATTCAGATGCATGGTTTTGTCCAGCCGATTGTGGCGCGCAAGGCTGGAGAACGCTACCAGATTATCGCCGGGGAGCGTCGCTGGCGGGCAGCCCAGCGGCTGGGAATGTTACGTGTCCCGGTTGTGATCAAAACGATATCCGATGAACAGCTGCTCGAGGTTTCGCTGATCGAGAATATTCATCGTGAGAATCTCAATCCTATAGAAGAAGCAAAGGCATACCACCGGCTGGCCCATGAATTCGGTCTCACTCAAGAGGAGGTCGCTCAGCGCACGGGTAAAGACCGATCCACCATCACCAATTTCCTCCGCTTGCTCAAGCTACCTAAAGAAATCCAACTATTGGTTCTGGAAGAAAAACTGTCGATGGGGCATGCCCGGGCATTGCTGGCGATAGAAGGTCTGCCGGAGCAGAAGACTCTTGCAGATAAAGTCCTTCAACACGGCTGGTCAGTGCGGCAAGTGGAAAAACAGATTGCTCTTTCCAAGAAGTTCAAGCCTAAAAGCGAACTAAAGAAACGGGTCGATCCCAATGTCAAAGCGGCCGTCGAAAAAATGGAGAGGTACTTGGGAACACGAGTTCGGATTATCGCGAGAGGGAAAAAAGGGCGGATTGAGATTGACTACTATTCCCCGGAAGAGCTCCAGCGTCTGTACGAATGCCTGGTTCGAGAAGAGTGATCTGGAACAATGCCTTCACAGGGGAAGCAGAGAACCTCCAAGTCGTCGTCGGAGCCTAAATATTGGTAGAGGTCAGCCTCTTTATTGACGCTGTCCAGAAGAACTCCGAAGCTGCATTGTCGAAACCGGAAGAATGAGGTCTTTGTCAAATTTCATTCGGAAGATTGTTCCTGCGGGCAGCCGAATCTCTTTTCCCCTGGAAAGCAGCAGACCGGCGATAGCTCCCGCAGCAGGCCCCGCCACGGCCGTCCCTACACTGTGGGTAGCGATAGCGACGGGGGTTGATCCTAGCGAAGCAATAGAAGCTCCCCGAGCCGCGTCCTGCAAATCATCCCCCAGATTCTTGTTTGATTTGAGTTTCCCTTCTTCGTCGGTCTTGATCTTTTCCTCGCTGACAAAGTCATCGGCTGAGGCAATTGAAACCGAGACGGGTTCAGAACCATAATGGGTTGTTAATTCATTGATAAGAGCGTAAACTTCGGCCCTTCCCTTCACCTTGCCAGCGCGTTTAACCGAGGTGATTTTTCCACTCATTTCCGTTCCTCGAGGCAACACGCGTTCTTTGTCAATGAACAGAGGTTCCAGCAAGCTAACCACAACAGTATCTCCCGGCTCTGAGAGCTTTGAGCTGATTGGAGTTTCAAGCCTGGCTTTGAACTTGGTCCCGGCCGTTATGGTAATTTTTTCAGATGTCTGGGTCAGAATTTGCTCAGGCGTAAGGGCCAGGCACCCTATGACCCAGAACCAGCCAAAAACCCTGAAACTAGATCTCACGATTGCTCCTTTTATGACATCAAAACATTTATAATCAATAATATACAGTTTTCTATTTCAGCTCGATCTCAAAAAAAAGCATATTCTTCTGAGTCTTAAGATTCTTGATTTCTGGCACGTAGACTTTGTAACCCCCCAGCCTCATCCGGTTTTCGGGCAAGCGAAAGAAAATGAAGCCACCCGTGGTTGAGTGAGGAGAGACACGAGTTTCCTTCAAAGATTTGTTATTGAAGTCGGTTTCGATCTCGAAGGCATCTCCGCGTCGGCCTTCCCCGCGAGGTATCGGAAAACGAGCCGTTGTAGGACCTCGAGTTGCACCCGGGCTACCTTTATTGACCATCAGCCGGACTACTTCATCAACGGGCATAGGCGCTAGGGACCGATTTTGGTAGTCGAGCAGGTTAATATCGTTGCCATCAATCGAAATCGTGTCCTCTCCTTCGTTGCTGATAATGATATGAACAGGTACGATTCCAAATTGATCCAACTCCTTTAAGTCAAAAGCCGTTTTGATCTTGTTCCTACTTTCGTAGGGATCGGCAGCAATCGTTATGGCCCCTTGCATTTGATGGAAAGGGTACGACTTGGCGGGCTCAAGTTTGACTTTCATACTCTTGTAACCTGCCCTGACTTCCTCAGGATTTTGGGCAAACAGGAGGGCAATACAAAGGGGCAAAAGTCTTGCACATTTCGTGAGTAGAAAATGGGTGCAGAAAGTTTTACAAGAGTTCTGAATTGGATTCAACACGCTTTTCCTTGTGGTTCCTTCATAGTTCTTTTCTTTCATGTAAGATTGCCAAAAGTCTGTAGAGGATGCCTATGAGGTAAAAGACACAATTCGTCGCAAACGCCCGTTAGGAAAATGCGGCTGATCTCTCGCTTAATTATATCAACCCAAAGATGTCTTCTCAGAAAAATCGCAAAACCATATCATAATGAGTAGGGACGTGAGGAAAGCTAGAACATAGGGCCAATGGAAAAACGTTTGCAGATGGTTAACGAAGATTCGGTCTTAAGTAGGGAGTCTACATCAATCCTGCCAGAAAATGCCCTCACAGAACCCCGGGAAGACGGCAGCGATAAGTTCTTTTCTGAGAGCACTCCGCGATTCCTGCCCGTGCTCCTTTCACCGGGAAGACTTTCTTTTTCCTCCATCAGCTCCTCAGTCTTAATCCATGGGGTTTTCTTTTGGTTTGTTGTTTCCTTCCGAGTAGCTCCGGCGAAGACTCGGCTAATCGACTTTGAAACCGAAAAGATTACATACTACAAAGTCTCTGCCGCCTTTCCGAACATTTCGCCCGCCAATTCGGCGAAAGTGGAGTCCGAAGCCAGCCCAAGAGTGAGCATTCGATTGAATGATTTGGCGCCAACAAAAGGCCTGCAAGAGGCATCCGTCAGGGCAAAGCAATCCCAACGTTCG
>JBGOVH010000377.1:0-3994 GCA_041478005.1 Terriglobia bacterium
GCCCTATTTCCTGATCAATTTTTGATTGAGCCCAATAAACTCCCCAACTGGCGACCAAGAGCAAAGGAATGACAATAAAGTTCATTTGAAATCCCTGTGCTGGAAAATCAATATGGCACACAACACCACAGCGCCTGAGTAAATCAGGCCATAGAGAATCGAGAGCGAGTAGACACCCGCGGCCATAAATTGACCATGAGCCGTCAGAGAGATGATGTCAAAATTATCAAAGTTGGGAAGCAGATAGTATAAGGCGGACGAAAAGACCCTCCCCACGGGGGATTGGCTTGAGACCCCATATTGTCTTATGTCGGAATTGAAATGACCAATAACGTAGATCGAGAAGGTGAACAGGGCAGACAACGCAGGGGTTGAAAACGTCGAAAAAAAAAGAGCAATGGCAATCACCAGCATCAGTTCTACCAGAATCAACAGCCCGGCAAAAAGAATCTGGAAATCAGCAACCTGGAAGGAATGACGCAGATAGAGAATTGAGAGGTAAATCCCCAGGATCATCACTAATACATTGACAGACAAGGTCCAACTTAGACCCAGGTATTTCCCCAAGATGAATTCATAACGAGCCACCGGCTTGGCCAGCAGACTGTAAACGGTTTTCTTGTCTATTTCTTTGTATACAAGCTGAATTCCGATGAGAATGGCAATGAGTGTTCCAAAAATGGAAAGCGTACTGAGCCCAAGATTGATGATGATCTGTTTGACGTCACCTATGGTAATAGCGCCCAGCAGCAGGGAACTGGCAATGATGAGAACGGCAAAGATCACCAAGTTGTACAAGATCTTGTCACGGACACATTCCTTAAAGGTGTTCTTGGCAATAAGAATGATCTTCATTTAAGAATTTCTTATTTGAGAAAGACAAAAATACTCAACCCGATCAAAGCCATAGTTCAAATTGATCAAAACACCCGGGACCTTAGTCCAAGCGCCACACCTTCCAGCATTCATGGGCTGTTCACCAGGACACTTTCACGCCTTTCGTGCTTTCGTCTTTCGGTCCCGACTAGCTTGAAGAAATAGTCCTCCATAGTTTGTTTCACAGGATGGACAGAGATGATCTTGCCAGAAGACTCTTCAATCTTTGCAATCAGCGGAGCTAATACTGAATCTGCCGCCAGCTCAAGCCTTAGGGTTGTGCCACTCTGGGTAATCACTCTGGCCTGCGTGGCAATCTGCTGCAGACTTTCAAGAGTCATCCCGGCAACCACCATCTCGATATGAGTGATTTCCTGAGAAATGAGTTCATTCAATAATCCGGAACCAATAACCTTGCCACGATTAAGAACTGCCACCCGGTCGCAGATCGTCTCGACATCGTTGAGAATGTGAGTGGAGAAGAAAACGGTTTTCCCCTCCTGTTTTAATTTCAGGATAAGGTCTCTCACTTCTCGCCGCCCGATTGGGTCGAGGCCCGACATAGGCTCATCCAGAAACACCACCTTTGGATCATTGAGGACGGCTTGAGCAATGCCGACCCGTTGAAGCATTCCTTTGGAAAACTTGCGCAATTGCAGTTTTCTGAAATGAAAGATATCCAACAGCTTCAGATAATGGTCTACGCGGCTTCTGACTTCATTGGGAGAGTAGCCGAAAAGTCCGGCGTAAAAAGAGAGGAATTCTTCCGCAGTGAGGTATTCATAGAAATATGGGTTTTCGGGGAGATAACCAACTTGGTGGCGAGTGGAAATATCGTTGACTGGCTTGCCGAGAATCTCAGCCTTGCCCGAAGTGGGAAAAATCAAAGACATCATCAGCTTCAAAGTTGTCGATTTCCCCGCTCCATTGGGGCCCAAACAACCGAAAATCTCATTTTCGTAGACCTCGAGATTCAGATTGTTGAGAGCTGAAACCAGCTTGTTTTTCCAAAATCCCGATTTGTAGGTTTTGCTCAAGCCCTGGGCAGACATGACAACCTGCATAGACATTCCCTGAGTTTGAATCAAACTTGAAAATAGGGCTCTATCATACCTTGACTATGGTGAGCCAAACGAAAAAAAGGGTGGAAATTAGATTTCCACCCTGATGGTAAAGATTCGAGAAGTAAGCTTAGTTGCCGATGGGGGTGGAAGTGGCAGTGCCCCCAGTATTCAAGTTGAAACGAACGACCTGGGTCTCATCGGTAAAGAACCAACGTGCTCCCGTTTGAGTAGCTCCCGTAGACACGGAAGGAGACGCGCCCGCGGAAAACTGCAGATCGGTGGAGGTTCCCGCAACAGCCGTGAAAGTATAACCACTCTTTGTGCCGCCGCCCAGCACGTTGTCAATAATGCTGTCCGCGTTCAAACCGGTCAGAGTTGTGAAGTTACCATTAGTGGACCGATAGAGCAATTCGCCACTGCCAATGGTCCTCATGGAAGCCGTGGCAGAACCTTCGTTGGCCGAACGACGCGCTCTCAGCAAATTGGGAATGGCAATCGCAGCAATGATCAAAATGATGGCCACCACAATCAACAACTCAATCAATGAAAACCCCTTGTTCTTCTTTTTGCTTTTCTTCATGACTTCTTTCTCCTTTTTGATTAATTGTAACGCCTTATTTATGGAACTAACTCGAACACTGTTCAAGTATTTTTTTATTCCTCAAACAAAAATCTCAAACTACTGGATGGGCGGGCTGCTCGTATCCGCCGTTCCCGTCTGGCTAAAACGAATCACTGCTGATTCATCACCATAATAGGACCGGGTACCTGACGCTGACGGTCCAACCGACAATGCTGGAGTGGCTTGGACGCTGAACTGCAAAGCCGCGGCCGAGCCTGATCCGGGTGTGGAATCGAAAATGTACCCGCTCTTTCTTCCCGCTGCCAGGAGCTGATCTGTTAAGTAGTCGCCTCCGAGGGCTGGCAGATCGGAATAGACACCGAAGGTATTCCGGTAAAGGCTCTGTGCGGTGATGATGGCCCTAACAGAACTTGCAGCTGAAGCTTCGTTAGCCCTGGACAGGGCAGCCATGTAATTCGGCACGGCTAATGCGGCCATGATTAAGAGAAGGGCCATCACAATGAGGAGTTCGATTAGAGAAAACCCTTTGTTGTCTGCTGTCATTTGTTTCGTCTCCGGATTCATTTTGGTGTTGACCATATTCAAAGTCTCAATTGATTCCGTTTAGTCTTGAAATTTTGCTCCAGGTTTTACCTATCGTCGCTCCAACGCCAGTCTTTAAGCATATTTGATTCCAGCAGTTAAAACCAGTTTCGCATTTCCTTCAGAGTTGCGGTATTGCATTTAGAATATTGAGTTTAAGAGAGTAGCTGCAAAAGTAGGGAAGTCGACTTCTTTCAAATAACTCACACCGTTATCTAGAGAAGTGACGGAAAGTGTCAATCGCACCTCACATTTTTTTGTACAAGCGCCCTTAAGTTTCCGAAGCCCATTTCCATCGGTTCAGACTCCCAAGCCGCTCGACCCTTACCAGTGGCGCCAAAGTAGAATATGAAATACTCTCCGCTGGGAGAGAGTGGTTATTAGAAAGGAAGTACTCTCCCCTCGCCCCTGGGGGGGAGGCTTTGGGGGGGACCGGAGGTGAGGGGTTGAAGTGGCATCGATGATTGCATTCCCACTCAACTTCGGAATTCGCGCTAGCTAGTTTCTGTCGCGAAACCCTAAGAGCCCTGCTGAGAAAGGCTTTCAGCCCCGGAGGGGCGCCGGGTCGTAGCCCCGGGGGGCGCAAACGCGCACCCAGGGGAGGTAAAAAGCCAGGGGAAGAGAGCCCTGGAAGGGCGACGGAAGGTCTGCTGGATCCCCTATCCAGCGCGGTTTCCGCCGCCCCTCCGGGGCTTGGATCGATTCTTCTGTATTCCCAGGGTTACGCTTTGCGGCTATCGCCGCTGCACTCCACCCTGGGCTACGATCCGTCGCCCCTCCGGGGCTGAAAGCCTTTCTCAGCAGGGCTCTTAGGGTTTCGCGACAGAAACTAGCTAGCGCGAATTCCGAAGTTGAGTGGGAATGCAATCATCGATGCCACTTCAACCCC
>JBGOVH010000284.1:0-4670 GCA_041478005.1 Terriglobia bacterium
CAGACTGATTGGGCCGGACGCAATCCACCTTTTGTGTCATGATGTCCTTGACCGGCGTATCTCTGGAAGATTTCCCAAGAAGGGCCACTTTACGGGCATAATCACGCTCTGAAAAGATGCCCGACAGCTGATCATTTTCAAGCACAAGCAAAGCGCCGACATTTCTTTCGGCCATCATTTTGAGAGCCTCATACACTGAAGTATCCGGCGTCACTGACCAGATTGTGCGCCCTTTGACATTCAAAACCTGGCTGACGGTTTTCATTGTTTAGTACCTCCAAACTTGTTTAGAGGATCACGGCATTTTCATCTTCACTTTCGGAGTTCGGTCCTTTTACATGAAGACTCCATTCGAGCGCTCTTGTTACTCCAACTCTGACTCCCTTACTTTGGAATTTTGAAGGATATTAAATCTTCGAGTCCAGAAATACAATGATTATTGGACTTAGCGCTTCCAACGCAGCACGGGTCGGCGAGCGGCTTGGACTTCGTCCAAACGCTTCACGCGGGTCAAATGCGGAGCATGCCGGAGCAGATCAGGATTGGTCTCAGCTTCTCCTGCAATGGACATCATAGCAGCAATGAAACGATCCAATTCTTCTTTGCTTTCGGTTTCGGTTGGCTCAATCATCAAGGCACCATGAACAATCAATGGAAAGGCCACGGTTGGAGGATGAAACCCATAATCCATAAGCCGCTTGGCAATATCCATTACGGAAAGATTGTGTTTGGCTTGCCGTTTGTTTGAGAAAACGACTTCGTGCAGGACGGGCTCGTCATAGGGAAGATCATAAAAATCTCGAAGCTTGTGTTTGAGATAATTGGCATTCAGGATGGCGACAGAACTGGCTTCCTTCAGTCCGGCAGAGCCATTGGCTAAGATATAACAAAGGGCACGAACTGCGGTACCGAAGTTGCCGTAGAAAGCCTTGACCTTTCCAATCGATTTAGACCGGTCATGATTAAAAAAATATTTTCCTTGCTGATTCACTTCAACCGTAGGGGAGGGGAGATAAGGTTCGAGAAACTTCTTAACCGCCACCGGACCTGAGCCTGGTCCTCCGCCTCCATGAGGCGTGGACATGGTCTTATGCAGATTCATGTGCATCACATCAATTCCAAAATCACCTGGACGGGTCAGGCCCATTAATGCATTAAGGTTGGCGCCGTCCATGTAGACCAATCCTCCGCGACTGTGGATGATCGCAGTGATCTCGGCAATATGACTTTCAAAAATTCCCAGAGTGTTAGGATTGGTGAGCATCAACGCTGCCACATCCTCATTCATTGCCGCTTCCAGGCCTTCTAGACTGACACATCCGTGCGCGTCTGATTTTAGCGCCTCGACACTGTACCCTGCCATCACAGCACTGGCGGGATTTGTCCCATGCGCGGAGTCTGGAATGAGGACTTTCTTGCGCGGGTTCCCTCGCTCGGTCAGGCATGCGCGGATCATCATCACTCCTGTCAACTCGCCACTGGCGCCGGCCGGAGGCTGGAGACTAACGGCGTCCATGCCCGTGATCTCAGCCAGGAAGTCGGAGAGTTTCTTTAGAATTTCCAGGTTGCCTTGAACCAGAGTCTCTGGCGCCAGGGGGTGAGTATTGCAAATGCCTTCTAAGCGAGCCACTCGTTCATTGATCTTGGGGTTATATTTCATTGTGCAAGACCCCAAAGGATACATGCCCGCGTCAATGCTGAAATTCCAGGTAGAGAGCCTCGTAAAATGGCGAACCACATCCATTTCGCTGACTTCGGGAAAATCTTCTATGAAATCGCGCACATTCTCGCCTCCCAACGCGCTCTCCAAATCGAATTCACGAACATCCAGGGCGGGGAGATCATATCCAACTCTGCCGGGAGAACTGCGCTCAAAGATGAGTTCTTCATTTTGATTGATGTGGGGGGTGGAGGTATGAATAGTCATAATTTTGGAGAATGACACAAAAAGGGCCGGCCGCCTTTGCTTAGCGACGTTCCACTGAGGAACCGGCGCCGGTTCGCATCCCGGAAGTCAGAGAGTTTTTAGCAGTTGAATCAATCGATCAATATGGGCTTTCGACTTGGTTTCCGTAAAAGAAAGAAGCAGGCAATTCTTCAGGGCAGGATAATACCTCTCTAGAGGCAGGCCCGGAATAATCTTGGCGCTGTCAAATCTTGAGGCCACATCTTCAAAAGGCTTCGAAAGCTGGACGACGATCTCATTGAATCGGGGCCCTGGATAAAGGATTCTGACTGCAGGAATTTTTGACAACTCCGAAAGTGCGTACTGAGTCTTAGCCACGTTTTGAGCAGCCACCTCGCGAATGCCTTTTTTCCCCAAAAGACTACAGTAAATCGTGGCCATGAGCGCAAAGAGGTTCTGGTTCGTACAAATATTCGATGTCGCCTTCTCGCGACGGATATGTTGTTCACGAGTAGAAAGCGTCAAGACAAATCCCCGCTTGCCTTCTGAGTCGACGGTCTGTCCGATGAGTCTGCCTGGCAAATTGCGAACAAACTTTTCACGGCAAGTTAAAAACCCGACATGGGGCCCCCCGAAGCTTGCGGGCACTCCCAGAGATTGCGCTTCCCCACAAACAATATCGGCTCCGGCCGAACCTGGCGAGCACACGATTCCGAGCGAAAGAGCCTCGGCAACACAGACCACCAGCAAGGCTGAGCAATCGTGGGCCATTGCTGCCAGTTTCTTCAGTGGTTCCAGGTTTCCGAAGAAATTAGGGGACTGAACCACAATGGCAGCCACATCGTTGTTTAGTCCGCTCTCTAACTCCGTGAAATCGATGCTTCCATCATCCGCACATCCAATCAAGTCAACTTTGAGGTTCTGATGACGAGTGTAAGTATTGACGACGATTCGATATTCAGGGTGAACAGAGGAAGCCATCAGAAACCGGTTTTTCTGGGCAACCCTGGCGGCCATTAGCATGGCTTCTGTAAGAGCCGTGCTGCCGTCATACATCGAAGCATTGGAAACTTCCATCCCGGTCAACAGACACATGAGTGTCTGAAATTCAAAAATGGCCTGTAGTGTCCCCTGAGCGATTTCCGCCTGGTAAGGAGTATACGAAGTCAAGAACTCCCCTCGAGAAATGATAGAGTCGATTACGGTCGGGATGTAGTGCTCATTGACTCCGGCTCCAAGAAATGAAAGCATTCCGCTGGCGTTCTTTCCGGCATAGGAACCAAACTCTTCCAGCAGCTCTGGCTCGGTCATCGCCTGTGGCAGATTGAGAGGTGTTTTTAGTCGGACCTCTTGGGGGATGCCTACAAAGAGGTCTTCGAGTGACTTCAATCCCATCTCCCGCAACATCTCCTGCTGGCCCTCAACTGAATTAGGAATGTATCGCATCTATTCGGCAGACTCCTCGGCAACAAATTCTTCATACTCTTCTGGACGCAGTAGTTCCTTCAACTCTTCCATGTGAGTGATCTTCAACTTAATAAACCAGGCATCCCCGTAAGGGTCATCATTGATGAGCTGCGGGGAACCCACGAGCTCCTCATTGATTTCAATGACTTCCCCTGCAAGAGGACAAAAAACTTCAGAAACCGCCTTAACCGATTCTACATTGGCGAATGTTTCGTTGGTATCGAATGTGTCCCCAACCTTGGGTAATTCCACAAACACGATATCACCCAGCTCTTTCTGCGCGTAGTCGCTGATCCCAACAATGGCAATGCCTTTTGTGACCCTGACCCACTCGTGTTGTTTCGTGTACAAGCAATCTTCAGGGAACTTCATTGAGTTTCCTCCTTGTGGAATGGAGTGAATTCATCGCTTCCTCTTGTAAAAAGGGGTGTCAACAACGCGAGCCGTAACCTTTTGCGATCGGACTTGAATCTCGATTTCTGTGCCGGTCAAGCTTGCGGAAATAGGAACATAAGCCAGACCAATATTCTTCTTCAGGCTGGGAGATGGCCCTCCACTGGTGACTACACCAACCTGCTGATCAGCCCTAAAAACAGTATATCCGTCGCGGCCTATTCCTTTTCCGACCATTTCGAATCCCACCAGCTTTTTCTGCGGCCCTGCCTCGTTTTGCTTGCGCAGGGAATCCCGACCGATAAAATCCCCCTTGTCCATCTTGACGATCCAACCCAGATCAGCTTCCAGGGGTGTAATCTGGTCGGAAATCTCATGGCCGTAAAGAGCCATCTTGGCTTCCAGGCGAAGAGTATTTCGAGCTCCCAGCCCAATTGGAAGCAACCTTTCACTGGAGCCTGCCTCGAATAATTGACTCCAAATTTTTTCAGAGAACTCAGGGGCAAGATAGATCTCGAAGCCATCTTCTCCCGTATAACCAGTCCGTGTAATCAAGCAATGGATACCATCAATTTGTCCAGTTCTAAGCCAGTAGTACTTCAAGGAATTAAGATCGAAATCGATCCATTGCTGTAAAACCTTGAATGCTCGGGGTCCCTGCAGAGCTAGTTGTGTATAGCGATCACTGGCATTGGTGACTTTGGCGCCAAATTGATTCTGACTACTGATCCATTCAAAGTCTTTCGCAGTGTTGGATGCGTTGACACATAGGAAATAATGATCTTGACTAAGACGATGAACTAATATGTCGTCGACAAAGGTACCTTGCGGATAGAGTAAAGCGGAATACTGAATTTGACCGTCTTTCAGACGCGACGCGTCATTACAAGTAACCTTTTGGACC
>JBGOVH010000304.1:0-4504 GCA_041478005.1 Terriglobia bacterium
GCAACACCGTTCATCCCTCGCAGGGTCGGCTATGAGCTGAGATCCTGCAAGCGATACTTTGAGCTCAAGGAGCGTTGCATTTTTTGTGACATCGTTCAACAAGAACTCATGCAGCAGGCGCGAATTGTGGATTCGAATAATGGGTTCGTCGCCTTCTGCCCGTTTGCCTCGCGCGTTCCATACGAGACCTGGATACTCCCCCTCAACCATTCCCCTTCGTTCGAAGATGACCTGATCACCTGGGATCGCCAGCTTTGCTTGGCACGCTTTTTGAAGTCTATTCTCTTGCGCCTCGAGCGGGTAGCCCCAGCCTACCACCTGGTCCTTCACAATTCTCCCAATTCCGCTGCCAAGGTCGAATGGTCTGGGAATTGGCGAACGTTGGCAGAGGATTACCACTGGCATTTTGAGATCATGCCCATCCTTCCTTCAAAATCCAAGTCCTACGGTTTGAAGGAGGTTTACTACAACTCCATGCTGCCGGAGGTTGCCACGAGGGAATTGCGCAAGCTGAGCAACAAATCAACATGAGACCAAAGCACTCCCCTTTCGCGAAGGCTTGAAGAAGGTTGGATTTGTAGAGTCTTTCTAGGGCCAAGAAAATACTAATCAGCCCCTTGCGTTCAACCGATAAAAACGTCGAGACCCAATCCGTTATCTTGGAGTGCGTACGTGTCAAGAGATAGCAATAGCGCAAATCGAGCAAGAGAAAACTCGAAACTTCTGATCAAATGTTCTGACTCAAATGGAAAATCATTTACGGAACGGGCGGAGACTCATGATATTAGCGAAACGGGCATTTCTTTTTATCTGAAGAGCCCTGTGTGGGTGGACACCCATCTAACCATTACCATTGCCTCCAGCGACCTTTTTGGCCATCTTCATACCGTTACTGCCAAGGTCGTCCGCATTCAGATCGATCCTTCAGGCAAACAGCTTGTGGCTGCCCGCTTCGATGAATAAGTGACGTTTCACTACTTTCCTCTTCTTCTGCATTCTTATCTATTATCTCAGTTTTGCCGCCCCTGGAAATCCGCGGGATAATAAATTGGATTGCTTCAAGGCGGGATGGAAGAGAAGAGCGAGTAAGTCAATACCTAAAATTCAGGACAGAGTTCCTGGCAAAGTTGATGACAAAATCTGGATAGACCCCCAACTGAATAATTCCGTAAACAGTTAAGGTGATAACTGCAGCTACGGACGCAGATACGGGAATGGGGATGAATTCTTCGCTGGGTGATGTCATGTACATGATGACGATGACACGAAGGTAATAGAAGACCGAAATTGCACTATTAATGACCCCAATAATCGCCAGCCAGTAGAAGTGGGATTCAATGGCAGCCAGAAAGATAAAGAATTTTCCCGAAAAGCCGGCAGTCAGTGGAATCCCGGCCAGAGATAAGAGAAACAGGGAGAGGCTGGCAGCGAGGAAGGGTTGTTTAAACCCCAGACCCGCGAAGTCATTTATACTGCTCTTCCGATCCCCTTCTCTTCCCACCAGAGCCACAATCGTGAAGGCTCCAATATTCATTAATGCATAGGCCAGTGTGTAGAAGAGAATGGCTGCGACTCCGTTCTTCGTGTGGGTTACTAGAGCCACCAAGATATAGCCTGCATGAGCGATGGAAGAATATGCCAGCATTCTCTTGATATTGGACTGAACCACAGCAACGACGTTACCTATCGTCATTGTGGTCGCTGCCGAGATCCACACAATCAACACCCACTTTAGATAAGTTGTGGGAAAGGCCACCAGAAACACCCGCAAAAACACAGCGAAGCCTGCAGCTTTAGGGCCGACAGACATAAATGCAGTGATCGGTGTCAACGCTCCTTCGTAAACATCTGGAGTCCAAACGTGAAATGGTGCCACGGCCACTTTGAAACCGAAGCCCACGAACATGAGTCCAATGGCTGCGTAAATGAGAGACATGTTTACGGAGCCGGATAAGATTTCGCGCCCAATCAGTTCCAGGTTGGTAGCCTTTGTGGCGCCGTAGGCCAGAGCAATTCCATACAAAAGAAAAGCGGAAGAGAACGAACCCAACAAGAAATACTTGAGTGCGGATTCATTTGATCTGAGATCGTTTCGCTTGATGCCTAAAAGGATATAGCAGGAGATGGAAAGAGTTTCCAATCCCAAGAAAATCATGATGAGTTCATTGGAGGCAGCCATTAAATTCATCCCGACAATGGCAAACAGAATGAGGGCATGGTATTCTCCCAAAACAAGCTTTTCTCTTTTTAGATAACTTAATGAAGCGAGGAGAGTGAGGCCGCCTATGATAAGGAATGTAAAGCGGAAGAAGATGCTGAACGGGTCGACGATGATCATTCCAGAGAAGAAAGTTCCATCCTCACCGATCAAAAAAAAGGTAGACAATGTCGCTGCTAGGATACCAATCAGACTGACTGTGCCCAAAACATGCTGCTTCGCTTTTGGGATAAAAGTGTCGACAAGCAGGACAACAATGCCGAAAACGCTCAACACGATTTCGGGTAGAATTTGCTGAATTTCAAGCGCGAAGCTTCCTTGCATGTGAGGTCCTGTTGGTCCTAATATCAAGAGTCTCTGTGACAGGTCACTTTTTCATAACCACTGCTGAAGTTTGAAAGTGATGCAGAACCGTGCCCACGGAAACATCCATTCTGCGTAAGAAGGACTGAGAATAAATACCCATCCACAAGATCATGATGACCATGGGAAGCAAGACGACTTTTTCTCTGAAACTTAAATCAATTAATTCACGGTTCTTCGGGTTCTTGATTTCTCCAAAAATCACTCGCTGGTACATCCAGAGCATATAGACTGCAGACAGAATAACACCCGTCGTTGCAATTACAGCAGTTGTGATGTTCGCTTTGAAAGCACCTAGAAGAATCAAGAACTCCCCCACAAACCCGTTCAAGAGGGGAAGTCCAATGGAAGAGAAGGTAACGATCATAAAGATGGTCGAGAAGACGGGAAGAGGAGTGGCAAGGCCGCCGAAATCCTCGATCAAGCGGGTATGCCTGCGGTCGTAGACCATCCCCACAAGTAAAAAGAGTGCTCCGGTAGAGATGCCGTGATTTAGCATTTGATAGACAGCTCCCGCCATTCCCTGTTCATTCAACGCAAATATTCCGAGAACGACAAAACCCAGATGGCTAACCGAAGAGTAAGCTACTAGTTTCTTGAGATCAGGCTGAACCATGGCGACCAGTGCACCGTAGACAATCCCAATGATTGCAAGAGCAGAAATCAGTGGCGTAAATTCAATGCTTGCTTCGGGGAAAAGGGGCAAACAGAATCGGATCATCCCATAAGTCCCCATTTTGAGAAGAACCCCGGCCAGGAGCACCGATCCTGCTGTGGGAGCTTCTACGTGAGCGTCAGGAAGCCAGGTGTGAAAAGGAAACAGAGGAATCTTGATGGCAAATGCAAGAAAGAAAGCCAAAAATAACCAGTGCTGCTGAGACCCGCTGAGGATTAAAGTTCCGTTCTGAATATTCGTCAGTATGACTGAGAAGTCAAAAGTTGTAGCGCCATTCAAAAAGTAAAGACTGATGATGGCGACAAGCATCAAGACAGATCCCACCATCGTATACAAGAAAAATTTCACAGCCGCATAAATTCTTTGCTGACCACCCCAAACCCCGATGAGGAAATACATGGGAACGAGCATTACCTCCCAAAATACATAAAAAAGGAAAAGATCAAGAGCCACGAAGACTCCTATCATTCCCGTTTCTAAGAGGAGCATGAATACGTGGTACTCCTTGACTCTCTCGTTGATGGAATTCCATGAACTCAAAATAGCAATAGGCGTGAGAAAAGTGGCCAACAAGACAAGGAAAAGGCTGATTCCATCGATTCCAACGTGGTATCGAATTCCCATGCTAGGAATCCAAGCAGCACTCTCTTCGAACTGCATTCCCGGCGAGGATAGGTCAAAAGAGGAAAACAGGGGCAACGAGAAAAAAAATGTGATGGTTGAAATTGAAAGTGCTAAGCTACGAATAAGTTTGTGGTTGCTCCTTCCAATCAGGAGAAGCAGAACCGCCCCGGCAAGAGGCAAAAACGCAGTTATGCTCAGTATGGAATGTAGCAAGAAATGTGACCCTAAAACCAACGGATACTCATGAGAACGAAACGTAGGCGACAATCAGGACCGCGCCCAAGAGAATCCAGCCTGCATAGGAACGAGTGTATCCAGATTGAAATCTTCTCAAAACTCTTCCACTACTTTGGACTAGCTTCCCGCTACCATTGACAAGTCCATCAACGATTAAGACATCCACGAACTTCCATAGTAAGTAATTGGAAACCAGCTTTGTCGGTCTGACGATTAAGGCATCGTAGATCTCATCCACCCAGTATTTATTGAGCAGGGTGGTGTAGAGACCCCGAAACCGATTCCTCAGGCTTTCCGGAAGCTCCGGCCTCTTCAGATAGAATGTCCGCGCCACCACCAGTCCTAACAAGGCAACTAACACCGAAATCCCCATCAGCCCCCACTCC
>JBGOVH010000605.1:0-2519 GCA_041478005.1 Terriglobia bacterium
CCATGGAAAAAGAATCCTGCACCGAGATACCGGGAAACGTTTTCAAGGATGAGAAAGGCTATTTTGTTGCTCATAAAGAAGGGAAAGTGAGACTGTACTGGGACACCTATCCGAGAAACTCCATCAGAAATAGATTGCGCAAGTTTCTTGAATTCTATTGAGAATTGCATAGTTGAGTGACAAAAACCCCTCACCTCCCAGCCCCTCTCCCTTGGGGAGAGGGGACAGCCGCAGACGGGGCAGATTGAAGAGATGCCACTATAATCTGCAAAGGTCAATACGAATCGCAATGGCCAAAACCTGGAAGACCCTCCTCATTTACCACATCATGGATCAGGAGATAGAACGTTGCGCCAGAGCCTATTTTCGCGGCAGACTCATTGATATCGGATGTGGGACCAAACCTTACAAAGAAATGATTGCTCCTTTCGTCACGGAGCACATTGGCCTGGATCGTGAGAATCCTTTTAATCCCCTGGCAGAGGTTGACCTGGTTGGAACCGCTTACGAAATTCCTGCCAAGGATGGATCGTTTGATTCGGCTTTATCGACGGCAGCACTCGAACACCTGGCGGAACCGGATCTGGCGTTGGCCGAGTGCAATCGAATCCTGAAGAGGGGCGGAATCGCTGTGTACACAGTTCCTTTCATCTGGCATCTGCATGCTGAACCGTGGGATTTCTATCGATTCTCAAAATACGGGCTGAAGCACATCTTTGAAAAAGCCCGCTTCGAAATTGTGGAAATCAAACCCATGGCAGGATTCTGGGCTACGTCGGCCACGATGTTATGCTACTACATAGAGAGATTCCAGCGAGGCCCTTTGCGATTCTTGCCGATAATTCCGGCTCTGGGATTAGTGTTTCAAGGAACAGCTTTTCTGCTTGGCAAGATTGACAAGGCGGAAGAGTGGACGTGGATGTATACCGTGGTTGCGAGAAAGCAATAGCCTCAAAAGAGAATTCTGAGTTGTTGGAATGAAACTAAAAGACCAATCCGTTGAGGGCATCAAGTCAACCGGTTTATCCACAGCCATGATTGGGGCATTGGGCGTGGTTCAGATGGTGGTGATGAGGCGTCTCTTAGCGCCTGCCGACTTCGGCCTGATGAGCATGGTTAACGTCGTCATCGGGCTCGCGGCTCTTTTTGCAGACATGGGAATCGGGGGGGCCATCATTCAAAGAAGAGAGGTTACTCGGGAAGATCTCTCTAGTTTATATTGGCTAAACCTTCTGGTCGGGCTGTTTCTGTTTCTCCTTTTGTGCGGCCTCACCCCATTGATTGTTCTTTTTTATAATGAACCGCGTTTGACCCCACTGCTAGCCTGGACCGGACTTCTCTTTGTAATTGCCGCTGTCGGAGCGCAGTTTCAGACTCTCCTGGAGAGGGAGATGGAGTTCACTCGCCTGGCCTGGATTGAGACTTCTGCAGCTGCTATCGGAATGATCATTGCGATCACCATGGGTTTGAAGGGTTGTGGCGTATACTCCCTGATCGCGGGGACTTTGTCCAATGCCGGGGGGAAATCCTTGATCTTGAGCGTGGTTGGATTCAAAAGATGGAGGCCGCTGTTCCGCTTTCAAAAAAGGAGAACGCAGGGTTACCTCGCGTTCGGACTGAATCTTGTGGGTCAGCGGTCAGTGAATTATCTGACAGCGAACACCGATTTCATGCTGATTGGTTCGCTTCTGGGTGCGCAGGCCCTGGGTTACTATTCACTTGCCTATAACCTGGCCAATCTCCCGTCAACCAGGATCAATGCGGTGATATCGAGAGTTTTTTTCCCCGCATTTTCACAATTGCAGGATAACCTGGTAAGACTGAAGAGTGGTTTTCTCCGTATGCAGGAATTCACTTCGGTCATAAATATCCCCGTCGTATTTGGAATGGCAGTAGCAGCCCCCGTTGCGATTCCACTCTTCTTTGGCGATCGCTGGATCCCCAGCGTACTCCTGTTACAAATCCTGGTGATTGTGGGTTTCGGACGAGCTGTGGCCGGAACTATTGGTCCGCTTTTGCTGGCACGGGGAAGAACTGATTTAGGTTTCAAATGGAGCTTAATGCTGGTGGCGATACAGGTACCCGGAATCTTTTTAGGCATTAGCCTTGGAGGTATGGTGGGCGTAGCCATTGCCTTTGCCATCCTGCAGAGTTGCTATTTAGTCTTGAATTACTTAATCCTGGTCCGAAAGCTGTTGGGTCCATGTCTTAAGGAATATGTGCAAAGAATATGGCCGTCTTTCTGGATGAGCCTGGGGATGGCGGCGGTCTCTTTCGTAATCTCAATCGTCCTTAAATTCTTACCGCCATTGTTGCTGCTGGCGCTAACAACTGCTTCAGGCGTGGGTCTATACCTCCTCCTGATCTGGCATAGAAACAAGCCATTGTTTGTCGAGATAAGGCAGCTAGTGCTCCAGCGGAGAATCGCATAAGTGGAGAATCCAGTGGCCGAAGCTCTAACGGTCATCCATAGCCTTCCCAATTGGCTTCCATTGACGGCCACGTGGCTTTATAATCAA
>JBGOVH010000121.1:0-7067 GCA_041478005.1 Terriglobia bacterium
GGCGGCTTTCTCAAAACTCTCATGCCTTTCCCTAAGAGAGACGACGGGGGAAGACCGGGGGAGGCGTGAACACTCTCAGATAGAAGCTGTCACTGAAAAGTCAATGGCTGCGAACAAGATGTCTGCGTTTCCACAAAGAGGTCACTCATGAGCCAAACCTCGGAGAAAACACTTATGACTGTTTATGACTGCATTGTGGTTGGATCCGGAGCGGCCGGAGGATGGGCAGCTCAGGAACTGACGGCTCAAGGGCTAAATGTGCTGATGCTCGAAGCCGGCCCGCCCATTGAACCGTCCAAAGATTTCATGTCCCACAAATGGCCTTATGAGTCCAGGTATCGCGGACAATTGCGCCCTTACGAGCAGGATTATTTTCCTGGTGGCGTGACCGACGAATACACAAGACACATTTATGTGGACACCCGGGAACATCCTTATACCACTCCGGAAGATAAGCCTTACGAGTGGGTGCGGGCCAAAGTGGTCGGGGGCAAAACACTGGTTTGGGGACGCGGAGTGCCACGCTTTAGTGACCTAAATTTCAAAGCCAAAACACGTGATGGAGCTGGAGAGGATTGGCCCATTAGTTACAAGGAGATTGAGCCTCACTACGACAAAGTCGAGAGGACCATCGGAGTTGCCGGAGAGGATATCGGCGTCTGGCATTCACCCAACAATCAGTTCTTGAAGCCATTCAACCTGACTTGCGGTGAGCAGCTCTTGCGGCGGGGGGCCAGAAAACTGAGACGACGCGTGGTTCAGTTCCCAACTGCGGTGCTTTCGGAAGAGCTCGGTGATCGCGCTCGGTGCCACTTTTGCAGCAGTCACAACTGCGGTCGCGGCTGCGATAGCGGAGCCATGTTCAACTCCATTTACGTCACCATACCCAGAGCAGCCAAGACCCAATATTTCACATTGCGGCCTAATGCCATGGTCCGGGAAGTCACACTTAACTCAGAAGGCAAAGCTCAAGGGGTTATTTTTGTTGACCGAATTACCAGGCAAACCCATGAGGTGGCCGCCAAGGTTGTAGTCCTTGGAGCCTCCTGTCTTGAATCCACTCGAATTCTGCTGAATTCCAAATCCCGAAATCATCCCAATGGGCTTGGAAATTCCAGTGGGCTACTGGGCCAATATCTTCATGACCACATCTTGACAGGGTCTATTACTGGATTTGCCCCACAAGGCGAGTCAATTCCCAGAAGGGAATGTTCGGCTGTAATCGATCCACAGAAGGTCGATGCCTGGGGGATTCCGGTCCTCAAAATCAACGCCGCTTGGAGTGACAACGAAATACGAATGGCAAGAGACATCGCAGATACTGCGGAAGAAACATTCCGCGCGGCGGGGTTTGAAATCTTGAGTGTCGACAGGTCCTATTCTGTTCCTGGACGAAGCATTCACGAAGTTGGAACTGCCCGAATGGGTGACAATCCGAAAACTTCAGTTTTAAACTCCTTTTGTCAATCCCATGATGTTAGGAACCTTTTTGTTGTGGATGGAAGCAGTTTTGTTTCTTCTGGAAATCAAAATGTCACCTTGACAATCATGGCTCTTTGCGACCGCGCCTGTCAGTACTTAGTGGAAGAGTTCAAACATGGCAACCTCTAACGTTTACTGAATGAAGTTAGACCCGTGTTTGATGGTGTTTGGGGGCCGACCACTGGTCCATCCGTGTACTCTGCCTTTCAAAAATGTTCAAACATTCTGATGGCGTTACCATTGAAGTGTTCAGCAGACTTCTACTGACCACTTTGAGCACCTATAAGATGACCACTCCATTTCTGCCGGGTGATTCTTCCAGGACACAATCAATGCGATCATGAAGAAACCCACACTGTCACGTCGCGATTTGCTACAACTCAGTACTGTTTTAGCTATGCCTCCGGCTAACGATGTGGTTTCAAGTCTTCTCCAGCTCAAAAAGAAGGAGGGAGATGCCTCAATGGAAAAAGGCCATCAAGAACCCTTTTCGACTAAAGGGTTGTATATGCACGCTTGGGATCTGCGCGATGATGGAGCCGACCGCGTGATGGGCTGGATGCATGATTCGGGGCTCAAGCAAATGTACATTGCTGGTTGCTACCATTCGGGGTGGTTCATTCATCCCCATAGTTCCAGGCACCGGACTTACATAACTGAAGGTAGCGCGGCCTACTTTCATCCTGATGAGAAGTTGTACAAGAATACGCCTCTGAAGCCCCAGCTGGCCAGTTTCTCCAAAGATACCAATTGGCTAAAGATTGCGGCCGAGCGCCTGGAGAAGCACCGTCTCCAGATGGTTTCTTGGACCATAGGAGCTCACAACACCCGCCTGGGACAGATGTATCCAGAGTGCACCCAGCATAACATCTATGGGGAAGGCATTCCTCATGCTCTATCGATAGGCAATGACGCAACCAGGGAATATTTGAAAGCTCTTTGTCGTGATCTGGCAACGAATTACCCGATGTGGGGAATTCAACTGGAATCTTTTGGCTGGATGGATTTAAGACATGGGCATCACCACGAGAGAGATTTGACCGGTCTGACACCCTTGGAGCAGCAACTGTTATCAATCTGTTTTAATCCTCAGACCATCTCAAAGGCAAAAGCAGAAGGCGTGGATGTGGAAAAAACCATTGAAGCGGTGAAATCCACTCTCGATGCAGCTTTTCGGGAAGCCCCGGATCGTCCCAACGGACACCCAGCGTCAATGAATGAACTGGAGGACCGGTCATCCGCTCTTAAGGCTTATAATCGATGTCTCACGAGGCTGGCAGATTCTCTTGTCTTGGAAATCAAGCAGGAAGCTCTAAAGGGGACATCGTGCAAATTGCTGATGCAGACTGGCTATCAAATGGAGATTGCGTTGGCTTGCGACGGTTTTGCAACCTGGGCTTATGGAAAGGCTCCGAACGAAGTCCTCGACATCGTAAAGCACGGGCGTGCCCAGATCCCTGCCAACTGGCAAGGAGAATTTCCCTGCCTCATCCGCCTCGGTATGGGAGTCCCGCGAGACGAGATGCAGCTGCGAGATATTGTCCTTGCCCTTAAGAAAGGGGGATCAACTGGACCGATTTTCTACAACCATTCTGAATCTCCAGAGAAAATGCTCGGATGGATCAAGAAGGCAATCGAAGGCCTTTGACCTTCGAATCGAGCACAAGCATGAGTACGAGCAAAAGCACGAGAACGACAGCTCTGCGGGTTTCTATTTCAGCGGAGTGAGGAGAGGAGAACCTTCACCACGACTTTGTGCAATTCCTGCGGCCCATTAAGGTAACAATTGGGCATATGGCCGTCGTCAGGAAAAAAGACCGCAAATCTTCCTGGCTGCATCTCCAGGTGGGTGTAGTCCTCAGGAAGATCATAAAAGGTCACATCGCTGCTTTCAATATAAGGATCGGCAATAATAAGCTTGTCGATGGGCGAAACCCCCATCATTTCCTGACCTGACGCAAGAAACTGCACGTCGATGTACTTGCGGTGGGATTCCAAACGAGAAGCCTCTATCGACCGGGACAATGCTTTCTGGACGATGGCAAAGAAGCGTTCACCATCAATTGGGTATTTCCCGGGCGGCAGTTCCAAGAGATGAGAATCCTCCAAGAATTCAAACGCGGGCTCTAACCCACTTAGCCCAGGCAGTGACCTCCACTCCTTCAGTTCACCGACAATCATATTTCATATCACTCCTTCGAAAATGAGAGTAAACCAACAAAGAGACCCCCTGTAAGTCTCCCTTGTCAAGGGGGACAAACCGTTCTTCCCCCTACCAAGGGGGGTGTGCAAGGGGGGCGATGGAAGGCACGTTTTCATCCATGATGGCGCTGCCCTTGAAAGGCATGAATGGCGCTTCTTCAATGAATATTGATCTCCGGCGCCAGCAGCAATGGACCTGGTGTTTCCAAACTGCGTATTGTCTGTTTCAACATTGCTTCGATAGAAGGACGGGGAATTGATGTTTTGAAGAAATCACCCTCAGTCAGACTCTGCCAGAAGCTCTTCGGCTTGGGATAAAGCACGAGCTCTACGTCTTCATTCTCGGGAATCTTCAATTCTTTTTTCAACAGGGCCAGGGCGGTATTCAGGCCTCCGATTTCATCGATCAGCCCGATCTGCTTGGCCTGGATGCCGGTGTAAATCCGTCCATGCGCTTTGGCCTCTAGATCTTCGAACTTCATTCCGCGGCCTTCCGCCGCCTTGCGGACGAAGTTGTTGTAGATGTCCTCCATCCAGCTTCGGACTTGGTTCTTCTGTTCCTCTGACAATGAATGCAACGGTGAAAAAATCGTGGCATTGGGTGCAAGGACGATCTCGTCTGTAGTGATTCCGAGCCAGTTTTCGAAAAGTCCGCGGACGTTAAACTTGCCAAAGAGCACGCCAATGGAGCCTGTGATTGTCGATGGCTGAGCTACGATTCTCCTTGCTCCCATAGCAATATAGTACCCACCCGATCCGGCAACTCCGGACATGCTCACCACCACAGGCTTGTTCTCAGTCTCTAATAAACGCACTTCCCGCCAAATCTTGTCGGACCCAACAGCCGATCCACCGGGGCTATTGACGCGAAACAAAACCCCCTCAATGTCCTTTTCTTTACGGATCTCGCGCAGGCGGGCCGCCATGGTTTCACCACCCATGACGTTGCCCCAAAACTCATCACTTTCCCCAGAAGTAATCTGGCCAATTCCCCCTACAAGAGCAACTCGATGCTTCGCTCTCTGAGCCTGGCGGCCCTTGACGATATTGAGGTACTTGGAAGCACTGATAGAGTGATAGTCCTTGTTCCCTCCCTTGCTCTGCGAAGCAAGCTTGGCCTGAATTTCATCTTCGTACCCAAGCGCCGTTACCAGGTGCTCCTTAAGAGCCAGCGGCGCTGGCGCCATCCCGTTCTTCATGAGCTCCCGCATTCGTATGGGGTCGATGTTTCTCTCTTCAGCCACGGTTTGAATAAAACGGTTCTGAATATCGACCAAAATGCCCTCAAGCATAGAACGAAATTCAGGGGTCATCTTTTCCCGAGTATAGATCTCAGGATTCTTGACCTCCTTGAACATGAGAATCTGCGGTTCGATCGTAAGTTTATCCATCATCCGTTTGTAAAACTCAATCTCGGCTACCAGGCCATTAATTAACAAACCAGCGTCAGGATTTATATAAATTTCGTCCGCCACAGCAGCCAGGTAAATTTCTTTTTCTTCAGCCATGTCTAGGGCCAAATGAGCCATAATCCTCTTGCCGGATTTTCGAAACTCCTTTAGATAGCCTCGGATCTCTTCTATTTGTCCCCAGGGTATGCCTAGAGGACGAATTGAGAGATAAACCGCCGTGATGCGCTGGTCGCTGCCAGCTGCTCGAAGCAAGCGGCCCAGGTCATAAATGGAAACGGAATCTTGTTGGAGCAGGCGAGCTAATGGAGAAGTGGAAGGGAGTTCTGACATCTCGCCGCCAAGCTCTATCTCCAGGACGCTGTTTTGAGTCACCTCAACCTTAGTGGTGCTCATCAGCCTGTAGGCACCATAAACTACCAGGATGAAGAAAAGAGCCAGCGTCGCTAGAATGATGCCCACAATCCAAGATGTTGTTTTTGACATGGCAGCCTCCCTGACCTAGTTCAACCCACTCTTCCAACACAGATTCTGAATCCTCTGCATTCAAAGTTGTTACGGATTATCGCATGACATCCATTAAGGCTCAATCTTTATGAGTGAAAAATAGGAATTGGTGGATCCGCTTGAAGCGAATTGTTTACGTTCGGCAGGCAGGATACGTTTGTACCGGTGGAGACAGTCAACTTTGATTCGGACCAATCCTGGGAAACAGCGGTACGCGGCCATCAAAGTTCCACCGAACAAAAAACATGTTGAGCCCGACTTCTACCAACCTGTGAGATACTGCTTAGCTAAACAGAGGGTGGACGTAAAGCAGGTTCTTCGATTTCAGACTTCCAACTGAGAAATAGGAGAGAAATGAGACCTCTTGCCCTATCCATAACCGCTATGGCTTTCTTGTTGACGTTACACTGCAGCAAGGCTGAATCCGAGGATGAAAAGTTCGAATCTTTTGCTAATAGCTATATTGAAAAACTATTGGAGATGAGCCCGGAGCTGGCAACCAGCCTGGGAGACCACCGCTTTGACCACCGCATTAATGATTATTCTCTCTCCCAATTGCAGCAAGAGATTCAATTCCAAAAACAATCCTTGGACGCGTTGGCAAGACTCGACAGATTGAAGCTGAATCCAGTGAATCAGGTCGACTTCAGAATATTGAAATCCAACATCCAATCCACAATCTTTCAGTATGAGCGTTTGAAAGAATATGAGTGGAATCCACTGCTTTACAACATTGGACAAGGCATTTATGGGCTGACCGCAAGAGAATTTGCTCCGCTCAAAGAACGCCTCAAGAGTGTGAAAGCCAGGCTGACCGCCATCCCGGCTGTATTGGATGCCGCCAGAACGAATTTGAAAAACCCGCCCAAGATCTACACAGAAACTGCGCTCCTTCAAAACAAAGGCAACATCAGCATGGTAAAGGATGATCTGAACCAGTACTTGGATCAGGCGCCAGAGTTGAAAGCAGAGTTCACTCCAGTACAAGGTCAAATTGTCACTGCTCTGGAGGCTTACGGGAATTGGCTGGAGAGGGAGCTTCTTCCCAGGTCCTATGGCGAGTTTCGAATAGGAGAGGAAAAGTTTCGCACCAAGCTCCGTTATACCCTGGAGTCAGACTTGTCCCTGGAGGAAATTCTTCGCCAAGCGCAGGAGGACTTACACACAACCCAGGAGGTGATGTTCGAAACCGCCCTGCCTATGTATAAGAAGTACTTTCCCCAATCTGCCACTAGCAGGCTTGATCGGAAGAAAGTAGTCAAGGCCGTGTTGGACAAACTGGCAGAGATGCGGCCCACGAACGACAGCATCGTCGGTCTGGCCAAAGAGTCGCTCAAGAATGTTACAAAGTTCGTGCGCAAGCAGGAACTGGTCACTGTTCCCCAGGAGCCTGTCAAGATCATTGTCATGCCTGAATTCCAGCGGGGGGTTGCCGTGGCTTACTGCGATTCGCCCGGTCCACTGGAA
>JBGOVH010000520.1:0-3076 GCA_041478005.1 Terriglobia bacterium
AAGGACATCACGCAACGAAAGAAAACCGAGGCTGACCTGGAAGCTGCACACCAGCAGATTGTCGAAACATCCAGGCAGGCGGGAATGGCTGAAGTGGCAACTACAGTCTTGCACAATGTTGGGAATGTGCTCAATAGCGTTAACGTTTCCGCCACCCTGGTGGCCGAAACGGTTCGAAAATCTAAGTTATCCCGTCTGACCCAGGCGGCAGACCTGATGGTTCAACACGCTCCAGATTTAGGCAACTTCATAACGATGGATCTGAAGGGGAAGCAGTTGCCCGACTATTTGAAGAAGCTGGCAGTACATTTGACCTATGAGCAGGTGTCGATCCTCCAAGAATTGGGCTCCCTCACCAAAAACATCGAACACATCAAAGACATCGTCACGATGCAACAGGCCTACGCTAAGGTATCGGGTGTGGTTGAAACTGTCTCGACCGCCGAGCTGGTGGATGACGCTTTGCGTATGAATGCCGGGGCTCTCTCTCGCCACGATGTTCAGATCATCCGGGAATATCAGGAGCTTCCTAAAACCTCGATCGAAAAGCACAAGTTGCTTCAGATTCTAGTGAATCTGATCAGCAACGCCAAATATGCCATGGATGAAGGCAAGCTTCCGGTGAAGCAGTTGACCGTAAGAATTGGAATGAATGGAAACAACCGCTTCAAGATTGCTGTCGTTGATAATGGTGTGGGAATTTCCGAAGAAAACTTGACACGGATCTTCTCTCACGGGTTTACCACGAAGAAAAAGGGGCATGGTTTCGGTCTGCACAGCAGTGCCTTGGCCGCCAAAGAGATGGGCGGGACGATTTCTGTCCACAGTGATGGGCCGGGCAAGGGAGCCACATTTGTACTCGAGCTGCCGTTCAGGCCAGAGCAGTGTCAAAATGGATAATCTGAATAGTCCCAAAAACCGTCGCATCTTGATCGTTGACGATAACCATTCAATTCACACCGATTTCCGCAAGATTCTCCAAGGCGGTCGTAACACCGCGCCGGGTTTGGAAAAAGTCGAAGCCGAGTTGTTTGGGGAAAAGTGTACTGAGACGAATACACTGGAATTCGAGATTCACTCGGCCTATCAAGGGCAAGAGGGTTTGACCCTGTTGCAACAATCCCTGGAGCAAGGGAGCCCCTACGCCATGGCCTTCGTTGACGTCCGGATGCCGCCTGGCTGGGATGGTGTGGAAACGACCGCCCAACTCTGGAAGGCTTATCCCGACTTGCAGGTCGTCATCTGCACGGCCTATTCGGACTACTCGTGGGATGAGATGCTCGAGAAGCTGGGTATGTCAGATCGTTTGCTGATACTCAAGAAGCCATTCGATAACATCGAAGTGCTTCAGTTGGCCAATGCGCTGACGGAGAAATGGCATTTAAGCCGGCAGGCCCAATGTCGGGTGGAGGACCTGGAGCGCCGTGTCCAAGGGAGAACCCAGGATTTGCAAGCGACTAATGAGAAACTACGAGCGGAAGTCCTTGAGCGTAAACGCGCAGAAGAGGAATTGCAGAAAGCCAAGGAGGCGGCAGAAGCCGCTAATCGTAGCAAGAGCCAATTTGTGGCCAACATGAGCCATGAGATTCGCACGCCAATGAACGGCGTGATCGGCATGGCTAATCTCTTACTTGAAACCGAGCTCGACACGGAACAACGCGAATATGCGGAGATGCTACACAAGAGCGGGGAGACCTTGCTCTGCGTGATCAATGACATTCTGGACTTCTCCAAGATTGAGGCTGGCAAGCTGACTTTTGAACTATTGGATTTCGACATGCTTGAAACGGTCGACGGTTCAATCCGATTACTAGCCCAGCGGGCACTAGAAAAGGGCATTGATTTAAGATTTCGAGTCGATAACGAAGTACCGAAGAGTTTGCGGGGGGATCCCACTCGGCTGCGTCAGATTCTCTTAAACTTGATTGGAAATGCTCTCAAATTCACAGACAAAGGCGGGGTCTTTGTTCATCTGACAAAGCAAGATGAGTCCGAATCTCGAGTCCAACTGCGCTTTGAAGTGAAGGATACGGGAATGGGCATTACCCCCGAAATCCAGGAGGCCCTTTTTCATCCCTTTACTCAAGCGGACGGGTCTACGACGCGCAAATATGGAGGAACAGGGCTGGGCCTGACGATTTGTAAACAATTGGTTGAAATGATGCAGGGTCAAATTGGGGTACAAAGCGCTCCTGGACAAGGAGCAACATTTTGGTTCACCGCACATATAGAAAAACAGGCTACCGCTGAGCCTCAGTCGACTGTTTCAGGGCCAGCCACTGCGAGATCATCGCCCGCAGGGCCACTGAATCCGTTGCGCATTCTCGTGGCAGAAGATAATGCAGTGAATCAGGTCGTCGCACTGCGGCATTTGGAAAAACTGGGTTACTCTGCTGATTTGGTGGCTAACGGTGTTGCCGTATTGGAAGCACTAAAACGAGAGACGTATGACCTGATTCTCATGGATTGTCAAATGCCGGGAATGGATGGTTATGAGGCCACTCGGCAAATTCGGCTTGATGAGGCGAAGAGGCACGGCTCTTACGGCGAAACAAAAAACAGATCAAACGGACAACGTTTGCTCCCCCAAGTGAAATCGGTTCGCATCGTGGCTATAACAGCCAGTGCCATGCAAGGTGACCGTGAAAGATGCATATCGGCGGGGATGGATGATTACATCGTCAAGCCCCTAAATGTGGATGACTTAAAAAGAGTATTGAAAGAAACAAGTCAATTGGCAGAAGAACCCGAACAAAGCATTTTGGTCAATTGAAGGATACTTAGTGGACAACCTAGTCAAGAACAAGCGCCGAATACTGGTGATCGACGACAACCAATCGATCCACCAGGATTTTCGCAAAATTCTGAGCAATGGACAGAGTACCACCTCTCGCCTGAACGATGTGGAAGCCGAGTTGTTTGGGGAAAAGTGTACTGAGACGAATACACTGGAATTCGAGATTGACTCCGCCTATCAAGGGCAAGAGGGTTTGACTTTATTGGAGCAAGCGCTGGATCAAGGGCGTCCCTATGCCACGGCTTTTGTGGACGTGCGAATGCCGCCTGGCTGGGATGG
>JBGOVH010000244.1:0-5006 GCA_041478005.1 Terriglobia bacterium
ACACCCTCAGGAAGGTTTTCCAGGGTCAAGCTAATTGGAGCGGAAAAATCCTGTCTGCGAGTCACTTTAACGCCAAATTCGGCAACTCCACCTCTTACAAGATAAACCGTTGAAGCGGCTGATTCCAGCGCAAAAAGAGGAGGGGCCACGACTGCGAGGAAAGCGTGAATGGGTTCTGGATCAGAAAATCCTGGTCCACTTCCCTGCTCCTTTCCGCTGAGCAAGATGGCCCTCCGACGGACTTCTTTGCCATCAACCTTCCCAACCCCAAAAACTTCAATCTCACTCAACGTCAAACTAGCTTCGGAATTAGCTTCCAGCTCTAGTTCCCCGGTTTCTTGATCAGCAGAGAAGACCAGTCTCTTGGCTTTCATTCCTTGATCTAACCCTGATATTTGAATAGAGACGTCTCCAGCAAATCCTCCCTGGCGCTGCAAGCCGACTCCTATCTTGCCTTTTCCACCCCGCATCACAGTCCAATGATCATTGTTTAGCGAAAGCCTAAAATCCGGCTCGGGGCGTCGCACTGTCAAGCGATAGATGTGATCTGGCCCCCCACGCCGATACAGATTGCCCACCTTAATCAGGTAGTCGCCTGTTTCTTCAAACGTATATTCAATTTCTGAATCTCTATTGAGGGGGCGTCCCAACCATTTAGCATCGTCACTCGAAGCAAGTATTTTCCCCCTCATATCCAGCAGGGTTAAATAAGAATCAAACACAGAGCCATACTTTTCCGCATCTATCATGAATGTGAGCGATTGCCTGTTCTCGACCGAAAAGCGGTACCAGTCCTCGTCCCCGTCTCTTTCGATTCGTCCGTTGATGGTCACAGGCAACGAAATAGATGCGGCCTTGCTGGGCCCGTCATTGGGTTCTAGTTCTGAGATTTCAGGTAGATTGCCAATCACGAACTGAAGCGGCACCTCAATTCCCGAATCATCTTTCGTCTTGAAGTTTCGCACACCAGGAATTGCCTCGGCAAGTATGGTCGCTACAAATTTTAGGAAGCCCTCAGAGGACGGGTCCCGTAACGTGAAGGATACGTCTTGTATTTTCTCAACATAAGGGTCTAAGGAGTCGGTCCTACCTGATTTTTCGTACCCTTTTCCACCGCCCAGGAGAGTCAAGGGTTGGATGAAATCTGCCCGCAGAAGCAACTCCGTGGAACTTCCTCGCGCGGCTCCCATGGGGAACAGAGACCACAGCATTGGGCTTTGCCCTATGGCCAGCTGATAATTGACGTCGGTTCGCGTCTGACCGCCCGCCGGCATCCGGGTCAAGGTGATGGCCGCGAGATAGTCACCTTCCTTGTCAAAACTTTGTTCTAGATAAGGATCCCAAATAAAGCGTCCCTCGTCATGGGAGATCTCTCGCCCATCCAGATGCAAGATCGCAAGTGAAACATCTGCGTGAGCTCCACTGCGCATTCCGAGCACATTAAACTGCAGACGCATCCCCCTTGATGCATGGAAGCGATACAGATCCACATCATCCATCGGAAGCAACCTTCCGCTGATCAGTACCGGTGTGCCAACAATGGTCGGAGAATCCAACTCATCATTGGGTTCTACCTCAGAAACTGTTGGCCAGCGGCTTACCCAAAACAAAACAAGGTTAGAAGCGCCACGTCTTGAGACCAGCCGGAAACGTCGCAGCCCCGGGTCAGCGATTGGCGACACGGAAACTTCGATTCGGGCCGTGGTAAATGAAGATGAGTGGATGTTGCCAGATATGTCCTGCGTCTCAAATAATACTTTCGAAACCCCGTCAAGAAACTCGCCTCGAACTTCTAGAAGAACGCGACCGCCAGGCTGACACGCCAGCGGAAAGACGGAGTAAAGTTTCGGCTGATGGCTGGGGATCTCAGAAGTTTCAGGCCCCTCCTCCGATCCTAACTTTGTTGAAGAAAACATGCATAGTAAGGATACGGTAGCGACAATAATCGGGAGATGGACAGCGGCTCTTTGTCTCATTGATGGAACCTAACAGATCTGCAGAGTATTAAAGATAACGAATCGAACGCTCCAATTCAATGGAATACTCAAGGATTGTAGTGCGGCAAATTTGTGGGTAACTGGGTTGGCTCTGCTGGAGCGGGCGCTCTGCGCACGCTCTAACGCGCGCAGGAGCGCGCGTTCCACCTTTGCGACTTCTAATTGAATGAATCACCTAACCCAACCATTTGTCGCTCACCCCTCAAGGATTGCTCCGCCGTCCGTTGTCCCGTGGCCCGGCTGATCGCCCAGGAGACCTCAAGCACTTGCGATAACACCGGACACCTGACTGCGGACAACGAACCCTAAGAACTGGCAACTAGCAACTGACAGCCGATTTATGCTTTACTTGAAGCTATCATTCGCGCGGTGATGAAGAATCATTGATTGATATGTCTGGGCAACGCCTCCCACAAAATCCCCTTTATTGGTTCATTCCTGGCCTCCTCATCTGTGTTTTTGTGCTTTCCGGTCTTTGCCTTTTCTTCATCCAGCGCCAGGTCCATAGCGAGGAGAATCAACTCCGCGATCAGGAGCGCTTCAGTCTCGAACAAACGCAGCAACTGTTCCGTCAATCCATCCAGGCAAAATGGCAAAACGCACTGAATGAATTTGCCTATAGGACAGCAAATTATGCAGAAATCAGGTCCTGGGACCTTGCATTGGGAGAGGACACGCTAGGCTTTAGCTTAGATGACTCAGGAATGTTGTTCTATCCCTCTTATCAAATCTATCCGCAGCCGGATCAATCTAACGGTGAAACCAGGCGAATACTGGCTAACGTTTTTGGTGGGATGGCCAAAGAATTCAACCAGAGTGACCGACCTAACTTGAATGGGTCAGACGCAGAAGAGAGCTTCCACAAAATGCAAGTGTCAGCAGAGAAAAAGCAGAGAGAGAGAGTTCTGTCGTTTGGGTACTCGCTCTTGACGCTTTGGGCTGGGGTACAGCTTAATGGGGGTCTTCCGGCTGCACTTCCTGGAGCGGCTGCGATTTTGGAGTTTGAGGAAATATCAGAGAAAACACTCAGTCACCAGGCCGCAATCGTCGATGCCTGGTTGAGCATTTATGAAGAATCTTTGCTTCCACTCACTCCGGTTTCATTCCCCTGGTTGAATCGCCTGCAAGAGCAATGCCGGAGACGCAATGACCGGGAGGCCTGGCTGGCTCGCGAGAAACGAGTCGCCCGTTTGGTCCGGCAGATTCAATGGGCGGAGAAATGTCTTCCCCGCTTGAACCTTCTCCTGCGTCGAAATCTTTACAATTCAGCCCGCTCCCAATTGCCTGTGCAGGTCCTCAACGAAGAACCCTATGTAATCCTGTGTCAATTTCTCGCTGGTTCTCCATTAACACTTATAGGAATGGCCGTTGACTTGGATCAATTCTGCAAAAGCCTGGAGACCAAAATTGCAAGAATCGACTGGCTCCCCGTCGAGGTTCTCATTCAAATTCAAAGACAAGCACCAGGGATCCCGTTGAATCCCGGTGTGAGTGCAAAAGACGCCCCAGCGCCGGAGTTTGCGGTGGAAACTCGAGATTCCTCTAAGAAAGAGCCAGTAAGGCCAGTCACAACTCATTCTCTGCAGGAAACTCGCATCCTGGATCCCTGGGCGCCTCAATTTATCGCACAAGCCAGACTTCGTGACTATAGAGCATTCGAGCGTCGGTCTTTACAAAAAAACTTGCTTTACTTTTCGATTGTGATGTTAACGATTACCTCCTGCGTTTTGGTCTTGTTCTTTGGCAACCGAGCATTGAAAGAGCAGCAAAGACTTTCAAAACTGCGAACAGACTTCCTCACAAATGTTTCTCATGAGTTGAAAACACCTTTGACCGCTATCCGCCTTCATGCAGAAACCCTGGAGCGTCAATCCTCAGGAAATATTGCTCCAGCTTCGTCCAGTCTGGAAACGATTGTGGAAGAAGTCGACCGCTTGAGTGCCTTGATCAATGATGTGCTAGAATTTACTCGGCTTGAAAACGATAAGAAACGATACGTCTGGGAGAGCGTAGATTTAGTGCCTGTGATTCAGGAAAGCATTCAGTTGTTTTCCCAACAGTTAGGCGAATCACATTTCAAAGTGGTTCTGGATCTGCCCGAAAGCCTGGTATTATCAAAGGCTGATCGGGCCGCACTCAAACAGTGCGCCGTCAATTTGCTCAGTAACAGTCTCAAATTTTCGCCAGATGAAAAATACCTGGCAATTCGACTGGCCCACGAGGATAAACAGGCTGTCTGGGAAGTTGAAGATCACGGTATCGGCGTTGATCCTCGGGACAGGCCACATATTTTTGAAAAGTTCTATCGGGGATCCTCCCTCGATCCGGCGCTTTCTGGAACAGGTCTAGGACTCACCCTATGCAAAGCTTTCATCGAAGCTCACGGCGGACAGATTACTTATGATGGAAACCGCAGCGGGAAAGGAAGCCGTTTTGTGATTCGATTGCCAATCGAAGACAACAGACATGAGCATGGATAAGTCGTGGTGTTACAGTTGTAGCGCAGACCCGAGTTTTGAGTCTGCGGCCTGAAAGGTTGAAGGCTGGGTGTCAGGTATGCAGGTCACTCTTCAGTTTGGCGATTAGATCCCACACCTTCTTCTGTTGCAGATAGGCATTTCTGGTTGGAAGTAGCGATCCGACGGTCTATCGGGAGGATGTACTTCTTTATAGTAAGGCATGACGACTTCTGGCTTTCCAACGGCCTTTTCTCCCTTCTCCTTCCTCTGATCTTGGATTTGACGCCTTACTTGCTCGTACCTAGAAGCTGGACCAGCTCATGGCAGAACCGCGTGAGTCATCAATCGGGAACTAAGGTAGGCCAAGGAAGAAAATTCTCTCAATGCAGAGAACTAAGGCGTATACTCCGGGGGTTAATCTCTTGGCGAATTGGTTGCGATCCAAGTTTCCCGAACAATTTGCCAGAACCATACAGGTGCATACAGGAGAGGGTCATGAGTAGACAAGATGGGATTATGGAGTATATAAACGTCCACCAGTATGGAAATC
>JBGOVH010000197.1:0-5481 GCA_041478005.1 Terriglobia bacterium
CATCCGCATATACTAACAGTGTGATAAGTAGACCGACATTGCCCTCACATTACCCTCACCCCCTTACCCTGCCCTCTCCTCAGGGGAGGTGTGAAAAAATTGAGCAGCGCCTGGAACGAGTCCCCCCTTTTCCAAGGGGGGACGATCTAAGACGGACGACCTTCCCCGCTGACCCACGAATTCTTTCACAGCTTCAGGGAGTGGGGTGGAGGCTTGAGAAGCCTCCACAAGGCCGGGTCAGGGGCCGTCCTCAGGTAGCGACTTATGGGCATGTCTGGATGCTTATGCACTCATTAATAATACCGAGGTCAAAAGGTGAAGCCTAACATTCTGCTCATAGATGATGACGCCCATGTGGTTGACATGCTGGTCATGGGGTTAAAGCCCGAGTTTGAGGTGGTTCCGGTATCTCAGCCTGAAAAGGCGCTTCAAGTCTTTCAATCGGCTGATTTCGATTTGGTGATCAGTGACATTAAGATGCCCGAACTCTCTGGATTTGAAATCTTGCGGGCAGTCAAAACGGCCAATCCTCTGATTGAGGTTATTCTGTTAACGGGGGAATTGCCCGATAAGGCGAAGCCGGCGGTGAGCGCTCTAAAAAGGGGAGCTTATGACTATCTCATCAAGCCAGTCAAGATCCAAGACTTGAAATCGGCCATCCACAAGGCATTGGCACAGCAACGCCGCAATCTGGAGGACAAGCGGAACCTCCAGGAGCTGATCCGTCTGGCCAACACCGACACGCTCACAGGGCTAAGCAATCGGCGCCATTTTGAGTCACAGCTAAAATTAGAATTTGAGCGCAGCTACCGATACCAGCGGTATTTGAGCTGTCTAATCCTGGACATTGACGAGTTCAGCAAGATCAACGATGCCTACGGCCATCGCTACGGAGACCTGGTTTTGCAGAGAGTGGGTAGTCTAATCAGTTCTCATCTAAGATCAAGCGATTTCAAATGTCGCTACGGCGGAGAGGAGTTTGTATTGGCACTCCCTGAGGCGAATGAAACAGCAGCCTTGGCAGCGGGAGAGAAGCTTCGCTCCATCTTTGCCAAGGAGTCCTTTTGTTTTGAAGACACACCCCTTCACCTCACTGCGTGTCTGGGGTTAGCAACCTATTGGAAAAGGAATTTCGAAAGTGCTGAAGAAATGATTCATGCAGCTGACCTGGCCTTAATGAGGGCAAAAAGGGATGGAAGAAACTGTGTTCGGATTCATCCGTCTGAAGTGCTCATCAAATCACCCAATCCGCTGTTTTCCGAAATGAGCCGAATTCCAGCGGAAGTCTCTTCGAACATTCCAGGAGAAGTTTCGGCGGAATTGGGCAACTAATTGCGTTTCATGAATATGGCCCCGCATTCTCGCCTGGTGGAACGCGCGCTCCCGCGCGCGTTTAAGCGTGCGTCAAAGCGCCCGCTCCACCCCACTCGCGGCAGCTCACATATGCGTGACCGAATTTGTAAAAGGGACTACTCAGTAATGGGACATTAGGACGCAGCGGTCTCGGTGATCTGTGCTTTCAATTTGCCAACTCTCACTTTTGCGGGTCGTACCAGCATCTCTCCAAGCTGGTATCCTTTGCTGACAACTTCTTGAACGTGGTCCTCCTCGGTTTCACTCTCAACCTCAATAGTGCCGATGGCCTCGGAAATTTCAGGGTTGAAGGCCTCGCCCATAACCCCCACCTCTCTAACTCCTAGCTCATACAGAGCGGAAGCAAATTGTTTTCGAATCAAGTGGACACCTTCCAGAAGGCCATCAAAACTCTGAGCGTCCAAGCTGGCGGCTAGGGCTCTTTCCAAATTTTCAAGCACACCAACAAATTTGCTCGCCACGTCTGCCCTGGCTTGGATCAGACGGCGATTGAATTCATTTTGGATTCGTTCTCGGGCCTTCTGCGTTTCCGATGCCGCTTCGGCCTTAAATTCACGGTAAGTTGACAACACATCTTCCAGTTTTTTCTGAGAATCTGAGAGCTTCCTTTCGAGCTCCTCAACGAACGTTGGCTTCAAGGTGTAAGAGCTTTCTGCCGTCTGTTCCTCACCTTGCGGCTGAGCCCAAAATCGACGATCGGTAACACGAATGGACTCTTCATTGGTCTGGACTTTCATTTCTGCTGTTGCGTCTTGAGACCCGTTGAACCCGTCTTCTTCTAATGGTTTAAAGTCGGTGTCATTTTCAGCCATGCTTCTCAACCCTCTTCAAATAATTTTCAATGTGATGATAAGGGATTAGACTGTGAAATGCAAAACGACCCTTGTACTAAGGTACTCTATTTTATAAGTACACCAACGCATCTTCGAGCTGGCGGTGTTCGGGGTGGAGCGGGCGCTCCGGCGCACGCTTGAACGCACGCGGGAGCGCGCGTTCCACCGGGCGAAACGAATCACCAAGTTGAAATAAATTCGTGAACACTTGGCCAATTTTTTTGGATGCGAGGGTCGCTTCGAAACTAATTCGCCTGCTACCGTGTCGAGCGCCGACCTTGTCCTTCTCAGCTGTGAACCTTCTCATCAGCGCGAAGTTTCTCAAAGGATAGTTTCCCTCGTTTCCAATCAGCATCAGCAAGGATGCGATCGCCTGCAAGGATTTCCCCATCCAGAATCTTCAATGCCAGCTTGTCTTGAATCTGCTGCTGGATGGCCCTCTTCAGTGGGCGGGCACCATAGGTTGGATCGAAACCTTCCTTGAAGAGCAATTCTTTTGCCTGTTCTGTCAGCTCGAGTGAGATCTTCCTTTCAGACAGCATTGCTTTCAACCTTTGTAGTTGAATGTCAATAATACGGCTAATCTCGGGGCGTCCGAGCAATTTGAAGATAATGATATCGTCAACCCGATTTAGAAACTCCGGTTTAAAAGCACTGCGGAGAGCCTCCAGTATCCGCTGTTCCATGGCCTGCGGATCTTTGTCGCCCAGCTCCTGAATCCACGAACTTCCCAGGTTCGAGGTCATGATGATAGCAGTGTTTTTAAAATCAACCGTACGCCCCTTGCCGTCGGTCAATCTCCCATCTTCCAAGATCTGTAAAAGCACGTTGAAAACATCAGGATGAGCTTTTTCGATCTCATCAAAAAGAATGACGGAATAGGGCCGGCGCTTGATGGCTTCCGTCAGGTAACCCCCTTCTTCATAGCCCACGTATCCAGGCGGCGCTCCGATGAGGCGGGCCACTGAGTGCTTCTCCATGAACTCGGACATATCCAGGCGCACCATGGCTTTCTCGTTGTCAAAGAGAAATTCCGCCAGAGCGCGGGCCAGTTCGGTCTTGCCCACGCCGGTGGGGCCAAGAAAGATGAACGATCCCATCGGCCGGTTCAGATCCTGAAGCCCAGCACGGCTTCGGCGAATGGCATTGGAAACCGAAATTAAAGCTTGTTCCTGCCCCACAACCCGCTGCCTCAGGCGCTCTTCCATGTGGACCAGCTTGCCAATCTCCCCTTCCAGCATCTTGGCGACAGGAATACCCGTCCACTTGGACACAATCTGAGCGATGTCCTCTTCGTCAACTTCTTCTTTCAACATACGAGAAGTTTGCTGCAGTTCGGCCAGACGGTTGTTGGCCGTGTCGAGATGCTTCTGCAAGTCAACGCGGGAACCGTAACGGATCTCGGCGACCTTGCCCAGGTTGCCCTCGCGTTCGTGCTTCTGCTCCTCAATGCGCGTTTGTTCGATTTTCCCCTTAAGGTCTCGAATCCTGGCAATGACGTCTTTTTCATTTTGCCAGCGAGCCTTCATTTCTGTGGATCTTTCCTGCAAATCGGCCAGCTCCCTTTCCAGCAGGCTGAGCCTCTCAAGTGAGGCAGTGTCCTCTTCTTTCTTAAGTGCCTGCCGCTCGATTTCCAGCTGGGTGGCTCGGCGCTCGACTTCGTCAATTTCTACCGGCAATGAATCAATCTCCATTCGCAGGGAAGCCGCAGCTTCATCCATCAAATCGATGGCCTTGTCGGGAAGGAACCGGTCTGAAATATAACGATGGGAAAGTGTGGCGGCAGCTACGATGGCAGAGTCTTTGATCTTGACCCCGTGATGAACTTCGTACCGTTCTTTCAATCCGCGAAGAATGGCAATGGAGTCTTCGACACTGGGCTCGCCTACATAGACGTGCTGGAAACGCCGTTCCAGGGCCACATCCTTCTCAATGTATTTCTTATATTCGTTGAGTGTGGTCGCCCCAATACAGCGCAACTCGCCTCTTGCCAGTGCAGGCTTTAGCATGTTGGATGCATCCATAGAACCCTCCACTGCGCCTGCACCCACCAGCGTATGCAGTTCATCGATAAAGAGAACCACCGCGCCTTCAGCTTCGCTGATCTCCCTCAAAACAGCTTTTAAGCGATCTTCAAACTCCCCCCGATACTTGGCGCCCGCTACCAGCGCTCCCAGATCAAGAGCCACCAATCTTTTGTGCTTCAAGCTTTCAGGCACGTCCCCCGCAACAATTCTCTGGGCTAAGCCTTCAACAATCGCTGTCTTGCCCACACCGGGTTCCCCAATGAGAACCGGATTGTTCTTGGTTCTTCGAGAGAGAACTTGAATAACTCTGCGCACCTCGTCGTCCCGTCCAATCACCGGATCTAATTTGCCCTTGCGCGCCAATTCCGTCAAGTCACGTGCATAACGCTGCAATGCCTGGTATTTGTCCTCCGGATTTTGATCCGTAACTCTCTGGCTGCCTCGAACTGAGACCAGGACCTGCAGAATGCTTTCCGGCGTAATCCCTTGGGCAGACAGAATTCGCTGAGTCTCTGTTCCTTTGACCGTTGCGAGCGCCAGGAACAAATGCTCGGTGCTCACGTACTCGTCCTTAAGACGATCCGCTTCAATGAAAGCAGTCTCCAAAACCTTGTTGAGGTTTGGTGAAACCGGTCTTCCCCCAATTCCTTGAACCTTGGGCAACTTGGCAAGAGATCTTTCAACATCATTGAAGAGGGTTCCTTGGGCCACGCCCAGTTTATTGAGAATGGGTGGAATAATCCCCTTATGCTGAATTAACAAAATCTTCAATAAGTGCTCAGGTTCAATCTGCGGGTGAGATTCCTCTCCTGATAATCTTTCCGCCTCAACCAGAGCTTCTTGGCCCTTGAGAGTTAGTTTGTCGTATCGCATAAGTTTTGGGTTCCGGGTCACAGAGACACGTAATTGGAAGGGAATTTTTCAGAAGATTACGGCTTAGAATACTTGAATTCCAAGCTAAGTTTAGAACCTTTCTCCGTGTCTCTGTGACTCCGTGGTGTTTTTTCCGCCCCCTTCTCTACTTGTACTTGAGCCCTTCCTCTATTGAAGCGTTTTCAAGAGATGGCCACCTTGATTTGTTTTGGTTTGGTCTCCTCACGCTTGGGCATGCTAATCTTCAAGATGCCATCCTTATAGTCGGCCTTGATCTTATCCTGGTCAATCGAGCTGGGGAGGGTAAAGGAGCGCACAAACGATCCGTAGACCCTTTCGATTCTGTGGTAGTTCTCTTTTTTGGCGTCCTTTTC
>JBGOVH010000031.1:0-11470 GCA_041478005.1 Terriglobia bacterium
AAATCAATTGTCTGGCCTACGACTCGAGAAGAGCGGAAAAGAATTCCCTTTTTGTTGCCATCAAAGGAGAGAAAACTGACGGAAACTTCTTCATTGACCAAGCCATAGCGCGTGGAGCAGTCGCCGTGATTTCTGAAAACCCTGAGCCGGCAGGTTTTTCTGGGCAATGGGTTCGAGTGAGCAATGCCCGCCGGGCTCTGGCAATGGCTGCTGCAAATTTTTATGGATGCCCCACTCAACAAATCCAGCTGATCGGCATTACCGGGACGAATGGTAAAACTTCTACCGCATACCTTGTAGAGTCCATACTCCGGGCGGGTGATCAAAGAGTTGGATTGCTCAGTACTGTTGAGTATCGTGGACCTAAAGGTAATTCAACTGCAGAGCGTACCACACCTGAAAGTCTCGACTTGCAGGCACTGTTTACAAATTTTGTCCAGCAGGGATGTAACTTCGTCGTCATGGAGGTATCCTCGCATGCCCTGGCTCTGGAACGGGTCTATGCCTCGAAATTCAGAACTGCGGTGTTTACGAATCTGACCCAGGATCATTTGGACTACCACCACACTATGGAAAATTATTTTGAAGCCAAACTCCATCTCTTTCTTGGTACGGGACTCAGCCTTCCCATGCAGTCCATGATTAATCGGGATGACGCAAGAGGCAGGGTGCTCGAAGGAATTTGCCAGGGTCGTTGCATGACTTACTCAACAAAGAACAAGGCAGATTTTCAAGTCATCGATTCGCACGAAGACCATTCCGGTATGAGGATTCGCATCAACACGCCTCGTGAAGTTCTGGATTTCAAATCCAGGCTGCAAGGTAGTCCAAATCTTTCGAACATCCTCGCATCCGTGGCCGTGGGCTATGACCTTGGTATGGACAGCGAGACATTGAAAAGGGGGATCGAACAGTGTTCCGAGATTCCAGGGCGTTTCGAATTGATTGATTGCGGCCAACCTTTTCGTGTATTTGTGGACTACGCGCACACGCCCGATGCGCTTGAGAAAATCTTAATTACTGCCCGGAACCTCAAGCCCGGGAGATTGCTCGTACTCATTGGCTGTGGCGGGGAGAGAGATCGAACCAAAAGGAAAGTCATGGGGCGAGTCGCCGAGGAACTGAGCGATTTCTGCATCATTACTTCAGATAACCCTCGAAGCGAGGATCCTCTGGAAATAATTTCTGAAATTGAGACTGGGTTTCAGATTAAGCCGTCCAAATACCAAGTTGAGCCTGATCGAGCAAAGGCAATACGAATCCTCTTGCAAAAGTCAGAAGCTGGTGACGTGGCGGTGCTGGCAGGCAAGGGTCACGAAACGACTCAGGTCCTGGCCAAAGGCAGCATCCACTTTAACGACCAGGAAGAAGCCAGGCTGGCGCTCCGGGAGATGGGATATGGCAATAAAGCTGTCCGCCGATGAGATTGCCCTTGCGATCCAAGCAGTGCGAAAGGTGGCCAGTAAGGACATCATTCCGGCTGGCTATTCCATAGACTCCCGAACCTTGCGCTCTGGCGATTGCTTTATTGCGATTCGGGGGGTGAATTATGACGGACACCAGTTTATTGCAGATGCTGTTCGAAAAGGCGCCTGCCTGATCATTGCCCACTCAGACTGTCAATATCCGGTCGAGCTTTCGTGGCCCGTTCTCTATGTAAACGATACTCTGATTGCCTTGCAGAAGCTGGCCAATTATGTCAGGCGAAAGTGGGGAAAAACTGTAATTGGGATCACGGGTAGTATTGGCAAGACCACAACCAAAGAAATTACAGGCTTTGTTCTTGAATCATTGTTTAAAGTTTTCAAGTCAATGGGCAATTTCAATAACGATTATGGTTTGCCCCTCTCCATACTGAAGATTGAAGAAAGCCATGAAATAGCGGTCCTGGAGATGGGCATGTCGCATGCCGGTGAAATCGCCAGGCTTTGCCAGATAGCCCAGCCCAGCATTGGAATTGTGACGAATGTGAGACCTGTTCATCTGGAGAATTTTAGTACTGTTAGTAGCATTGCCAAAGCCAAACGTGAGCTCATTGAGAGCTTGTCTTCAGAGGGTACGGGAATTCTTAACAATGATGATCGCCTGGTTCGGAAATTCGGTCGTTCCTTTCCGGGCCAGGTAGTGACTTTTGGGATCATGACTCCTTCATCCTATCGGGCCACTGATGTCCGTTTTGGAGGGTTGAAAGGAAACGAATTTCGACTGGATCACAAATCGCGTGCCCATCTTCTGCATCTGCCTTTGATCGGAGAGCACAATATCTACAATTGCCTTCCCGGCATTGCGATTGCCCACCATCTGGGTTTGGGATTTGAGATCATCGCGCAGCGAATGGAACAATTGAAACCTGCTCCCGGCCGCGGAGAAATCCTGCATTTCAAGAAGAACTTCTCGGTGCTCAATGATACTTACAACTCAAATCCAGCGGCCTTGGAAGCCATGTTGAAGTTTGTTAAGCGCCTCAAAGGATATAGGCGGAAGATCCTTGTTGCAGGGGAAATGCTGGAGCTGGGGCCAGCTGCCAAGCAATATCACCGAGATTGCGGGAGCCTGGCTGCCGGCGCAAGGATTGATTTGATAATAGGGGTCAGAGGACTGGCTGAACATTTCATAGCTGCCGCTAGAGAGCATGGATATGACGCTTCGCGTGCGCCTTTTTTCGAGGATCCCGAAGCCGCCGGAGAGTGGCTGACCCGAGAAGTGAAGTCCGGGGATTTAATCCTGGTTAAAGGATCCCGAGGGGTAAAGACCGAAAAAGTCATTGAAGTTTTGAAACGCGATCACGCATTGGCGGCCTAATGACAGGAGCAGTGGATGACCGAGTGGGTGATAGTCGCTAGGGCAAGTCACGAGGAGTAACGGTCCTTAGTGGTTCTTGCTTGGATGTCAAAATCGGAGACTTGCGATTCAGCAACGAAGGTGAGGCCAGATGCTTTTTCATCTGCTTTATGAGTGGTTGTACCCGATTTATCCGAGTTACACGGTGTTGAATGTCTTCCGTTATCTTACCTTTCGTACAACCTATGCAAGTTTAACAGCGTTGGCTCTCGGATTGATCATGGGCCCCTGGCTAATTTACCGGCTGAGAATGTTTCAAATCGGCCAACAGATCCGCGAGGAGGGGCCAAAGCACCATCAAGTCAAAGCGGGAACGCCCACAATGGGGGGAATCCTCATCGTTGTGAGCACTGTGCTACCCACTTTCATGTGGGCAGATCTAAGAAGCCCCTTCATCTGGATTGCTCTGGTTTCTATGATTGGTTTCGCGGGTATTGGCTTTGCAGATGATTACATCAAGATCGTCAAAAAGAGAAATCTTGGTTTGACAGGCAGGAAAAAAATAATCTTGCAATTATTGCTGAGTTTGACCATTGGCCTTGTCTTGGTCTGGTTGAAATTTTCAGGAACGTACAAAACGAATTTGATCGTTCCCTTCTTCAAGCAGTTTACTCCCAGCCTGATCATTCAGGGATTGATGCAATTTCCTTATCTGCTGCTCCTGGCCTTTCTCCCTTTTTTGGTTTTTGTGTCCGTTGTCATTGCGGGTGCCTCGAATGCTGTGAATCTCACAGATGGCCTCGATGGGCTGGCAATCGGATGTGTCGTTATCGCTGGCAGCGCCTTGACCGTCCTGACCTATGTCACAGGAAACCTGCGCTTTGCCGATTATCTCGATATCCAGTACTTGCCTCAAGTGTCGGAACTGACCATTTTCTGTGGCGCCATGGTGGGCGCATCCCTGGGGTTCCTTTGGTACAACTGCTATCCTGCCGAGGTGTTCATGGGAGACGTTGGCTCCCTGGCATTAGGCGGGGGAATAGGAACGATCGCCGTGATTATCAAACAGGAAATCCTGCTCATTTTCATTGGAGGGGTTTTTGTTCTGGAAGCCCTATCCGTCGTGATCCAAGTAGCCTCATTTAAATTTCGAGGCAAGAGGATCTTTCGAATGGCTCCCCTGCATCATCACTTTGAACTCCAAGGATGGAAGGAGAATAAAGTGGTGATACGTTTTTGGATTGTGGCCTTGATTTTCGCGCTGTTTAGTCTTACCACCCTCAAGCTGAGGTAGGTCTGGGATCGAGTGTTATACCAACAAATTGCTATTGCTGCACCTATACTTCAGGTGAGGGTGCCTTCTTTCTGGATTTGTGCCGGTTGACAATGGGGACCTCATTATACGGAAAAAAAGCGCTGGTGATTGGCATGGCTCGTAGCGGCCTTTCCGCTGCGAGTTTCCTGAATAAAATGGGTGCCATAGTCAAGGTATCGGAATCACGACCCCGTAGAGCGGTGGAATCCGAGATTCGATTGCTGGAAGAACAAGAGATCGATTACGAAGTGGATGGGCATCTCGAAGAAACATTTCTCGATGCAGATTTAATCGTCGTAAGTCCAGGAGTTCCTTTGAAAATCCTGCCATTGCGACGAGCGATGCAGGCGGGAAAAGAAATCATCAGTGAACTCGAATTGGCGTGGCGTTTCCTGAAAGGCAGAATAATCGCCATTACCGGTACGAATGGGAAAACCACTACTACCACCTTGATTGCCGAAATTCTAAAAGCCAACGGCTCCAGTGTTCAGATCGGTGGAAACATAGGAGTTGCCTTGACTTCACTCATTGAAACTTCAACCTCAGAAACGTGGAATGTTGTGGAAGTGAGCAGTTTCCAATTGGAAGCGTCCCCGACATTCCGGCCAAACATTGCAGTCATTTTAAATATTACGCCTGACCATCTGGATCGGTACAATTCATTTGATGACTACATTCGCGCCAAACTAGATATGTTTGAGAATCAAACTGAAGGTGATTTCGCTGTCCTGAATTATGAGGACTTGGTTCTGCGACAGGCCTCAGCAACCGTACGATCGAAGGTTTGTTGGTTTAGCAGCAAGACCGAAGTGCCGAGAGGCACATATTTCGATGGAAATCAGCTAATCTTGAAGGATGGGAGCGGGGAAGAGGCGATCCTCTCAAAGGAGAGTATTCCACTGCGGGGTCTGCATAATATCGAGAATATTGCTGCGGCTATTACAGCGGCGAGCCTGGCACAAGTGGGGTCCTCAAGGATTGCAGAAGCAGTGAGAAGTTTCAAAGGGGTTGAGCACAGACTGGAGTTTCTAGGCAGCATTCAAGGAGTGCAATTCTATAATGATTCCAAGGCCACTAACATTGACGCCACTATTAAGGCCCTGGAAGCGTTTGAAGGTGGAGTGATGTTGATTCTGGGAGGCAGAGACAAAGGCGGGGATTTCAGAACGTTGGGACCGTTCATCAAACAGAAGGTCAAAGGTGTTGTGCTTTTGGGGGAGGCTGCCGGTAAGATCCGTGCCCAACTTGCGGACTCTGGGCCCATGGTAGATGCCGGCAGTATGGAAGAAGCTGTGCAGCTCGCCTTTGAGCAGGCGGACATGGGGGACACGGTTCTACTCGCTCCAGCTTGTGCGAGCTTTGACATGTTTCAGAGTTATGAACACCGGGGCAGAGTATTTAAGGAAGTTGTTCAGAAATTAAAATGCAGGTTAACCTGAGGTTATCCAGGTTAAGAACGAAACTCACAGATCTTGGACTGTCGGCGAAACCCCTCACCCGGCCTTGTGGAGGCTTCTCAAGCCTCCACCCCTCTCCCCCCTTGGGGGGGCGAGGGAGTAAAGCGAAAGATTTACTTGGGTTCACTGAATTCTCTATGGCTCGAAAATTAACTCCGGATAAATGGCTATTTATCGTGACGCTGGCGCTGGTATTAGGCGGAATTATGATGGTTTTCAGCGCCTCTGCGGTTATGGCTAGTGAGAAATTTCATGCGCCATCCTATTTTCTTCTCCGTCAGGCCGGTTGGGCGCTTCTGGGCTTGATTGGGATGTCCGTGCTAATGCATGTTGACTATCATCACTTCCGAAGGCCGATTCTCATTTTTACGGGTCTGTTCCTATGTGCCATTTTTCTTTTAGCTGTTTTCTTATTGGACAAAAGTCACAATACGCATCGCTGGTTCAAATTGGGGTTCTTGTCCTTTCAGCCGTCTGAGTTGAGCAAGCTCGTAATTGTAATCTTTTTCGCCTACTTCCTGGAGAAGCGAGCCGGGAAAGTGAATGATTTCCGCCATACCCTGTTCCCTTGTTTAATGGTCTTGACTGTCTTTGTTGGACTCATTGTAGCGGAACCAGACCTGGGAACCTCGGTCTGCATCGGAGCAGTGGCCTTCATTCTTTTGTTTGTTGCGGGCCTGAGATATAAGACGGTCGCAGGGATGGCGCTTCTAACAATCCTGCCTCTCTTCTGCCTGATCTATTTCTTTGAGTATCGACTGCGGCGCGTCCTAGTATTTCTAGATCCATGGAAAGATCCGCAGGGTGCGGGATTCCAGATTGTCCAATCGCTCATTGCATTAGGAGCCGGAGGGCTGGCTGGTGTCGGTCTGATGGAGGGGAAACAGAAGCTGTACTATTTGCCTGAGCCCCACACGGATTTCATTTATGCCGTCATCGGGGAGGAGTGGGGGTTGCTGGGCGCTCTGACGGTTGTTTTTTTGTTTGGTTTTTTCCTTTGGCGCGGTTTGAGGCTGTCCTTGCGTGCGCCGGATCCATTTGGGCGTCTGCTGGGGATCGGGTTGACAATGATGGTCGTGTGTCAGGCATTTATCAATATGAGTGTTGTGATGAGCCTTCTGCCCACTAAAGGGATTCCTCTTCCTTTCGTGAGTGCAGGGGGCTCCTCGTTACTCATCAGCCTGTTGGGAGTGGGTATTCTGCTTAATATCTCTCAGCATGCGGATTGAGACTTCCGATCTGAATTGCGGCAACTGCCCCCTCACCCCCCTTACGGGAATCGCTTTCTTGCTCATGCATAATTTGGATGTTAAGGATTTGAACTTGAATGCGGACAAGCGATTTTCCAGTTCGCAAGGAATCGCGCAAGCGACTCACCTTCGAGTCATGATTGCTGGAGGCGGAACTGGCGGACATGTTTACCCTGGAATTGCAATTGCGAGGGAGATTCGAAAACGTCATCCTGAGGCTGAGGTGCTTTTTGTCGGAACCGAGCGTGGTTTGGAAAACAAGATTGTTCCGGCCGAGGGGTTTGCACTGGGAAAAATTAGAGTTTCGGGTTTGAAAGGAATCCGGGGCCGGAGTCAACTGAAGAGCCTCTGGGAAATTCCAAGAAGCCTATGGGACTCGGGGAGAATTATTTGGAACTTCAACCCAAGCGTGGTGGTCGGCGTTGGAGGGTATTCATCAGGCCCGCCGGTGTTGGTGGCCGCAATCCTGCGGATACCCACATTATTGCAGGAACAAAACGTACACCCCGGGATGACAAATCGACTGTTGTCGCGCTTCGCCAGGAAGGTCGCTGTCGGGTTTGGGGAATGTGAGAAATACTTTGGGAAAAAAACCGTGATCACTGGGAATCCTGTTCGGTCTGCGTTCTCGAAGATCCGGGCGAAATCTGATAGCGAGAAGTTCGTGATTTTGATCTTTGGCGGAAGCCAGGGCGCTCAAGCGATTAACACGGCTGTTCGAGAGGCACTTGAAAAGTTACGGCTAAATCTTTTCGGCCTCGAATTCATTCATCAAACCGGGGAGCGAGATTACGAGGCGACACTTGAAGCATATCGAAAATCGGGTGCCGTGGCTGATGTTCGTCCTTTTTTCAAAGATATCCCGGATCAATTTGCCAAAGCAGACTTGTTAATTTGCCGTTCGGGAGCCACTACGCTGGCGGAGATTGCGGTTGCAGGGAAAGCGGCTCTGCTGGTCCCCTTCCCGCTAGCTACAGACAATCACCAGCAGAAGAATGCCGAATCCCTGGTACAGGCTGGCGCCGCCGAAATGATTCTGCAGAAAAATCTAAACGGAGAAGTCTTAGCCGCACGAATTCAGTATTATCTCCAGAATCGCGAAGAGTTGCGCCACATGGGCCAGCGAAGTCGTGGCTTGGGCCGCTCCGATTCGACTGAGAGAATTGTCGATCTGATTGAAGAACTAGCTAGGCCCAGGGTTCAACGGATGTATTGATTGCTTTTGGAAAGATCTCGACTTGCCGGACGGCCAAGGCAAGACACTACCAAAACCGATTGTTGAGACTGTACCCTTCTCAGGTTCATGTTCAAGAAAATTCAAAGAATTCATTTCGTGGGCATCGGCGGTGTGGGGATGAGCGGTATTGCCGAAGTCTTGGTGAACCGAGGTTATTCCGTTAGCGGATCTGATTTGAGACTGTCCCCCATCACCGAGAGACTGGAAAAGCTTGGTGCCAGAATCTATGAGGGGCATCGAATAGAACATCTTGAGGCAGTGGATGTCGTCGTCATCTCTTCAGCAGTCAAAGCTGACAATCCCGAAGTTAATGAAGCCCAGCATAGACAGATTCCGATCATTCCTCGCGCTGAAATGCTGGCTGAACTCATGCGGATGAAATACGGGATTACTGTGGCGGGAACTCATGGCAAGACAACCACAACCTCGATGATCGCGATCATTCTACAGCAGGCAGGCATGGACCCTACTGTGGTAGTGGGAGGCCGCCTCAATGCGCTCGATAGCAATGCCAAGCTTGGGGCGGGCGATTTTATGGTGGTGGAAGCTGACGAAAGTGACCGTTCCTTTTTGCTCCTATCTCCAACCGTGGCTATCGTCACCAATATCGATGAAGACCACATGGAGAGCTATTCGGGCTTGGAGGATCTGAAGGAGGCGTTTATCAGTTTTGTCAACAAGGTGCCTTTCTATGGTGCGGTCATTCTCTGTCTAGATGAATCCCACATCCAGTCTATTATCCCGCGGGTCAAACGGCGTATCTTGAGTTATGGCTTTAGTGGACAGGCAGACCTAAATATTTTGAATCTTTCCTTTCAAGGGTTCGGGGCAAGCTTCCAATTGCGATATCGAGGAGAAACACTGGGCGAATTCCATCTGAACATTCCCGGGAGGCATAATGTCCTTAATGCCACTGCCGCGGTGGCTGTGGGACTTGACCTGGGTGTCAGTGTGGAGATTTCGAAAACGGCCTTGGAACACTTCAGTGGCGCCGACCGCAGGTTCCAGATCAAAGGCCGGCTGAGAGGAATTACCGTGATTGACGATTATGCTCACCATCCAACCGAAATCAAGGCTACGTTAGAAGCGGCCCGCCAGATGGGAGATCACCGCATCATCGTGATCTTCCAACCCCATCGTTATTCACGGACCCGTTACTGTTTTGATGAGTTTGCAAGGTCATTTTATCAGGCAGATATGGTTGTGATTTCAGACATCTATGCTGCGGGAGAAGAACCTTTAGAGGGAGTCCATTCAGATAAGTTGGTAGAAGCCATCAAGAGCTTCGGTCACAAAAACGCCCGATACATGGGTAATTTGAAGGAGGTTGCCAAGACTCTTGAACCTGAGCTAAGGGATGGTGACCTTGTCATCACAATGGGCGCCGGAAGCATTTGGAAAGTGGGAGACGAGTTGCTGCAGTGGTTGCAGTAGGAGGTTCATGGAAAGCCGATTAGAAAGAGATTTCGCTAGATACTCGCAAGAACGCAACGGCCTCATGTTGGGAAAACAGAAAGCCCTGGAGTCCAGGAAGGGAAAATCTCTCAGGCAGCTATGCCTCTTGGGATGCAAGATTTTGGGAGGGCTTGCCAGTGTTGTCTTAATCGTAGTCGCTTGCCTCATGTTGCGTGACACATTGTTGCATTCTCCAAGGTTCGATCTGTCGATCAAAGAAATTCACGGTCTCGAGCATGTCTCTGAGAATCAAGTTCTAACGAAGTTAAAAGAGATCGAAGAACAGAACAGGAATCTCTTCTCCCTCGACCTTGACCATTTGAGGGTGTCCATTGAGAGGCTCTCTTGGGTAAAGGAGGCAAGAATACGCCGCGCTTTGCCGGACAAGTTGGAGATTTATGTCACCGAGCGGCGACCTGTCGCCTATGCCAAGATGGATGAGGCCACGACGCTGGTGGATGAAGATGGAATTTTTCTTGAATCCAAAACAGATACTCTCTCCATTTTCGATTTTCCCATTCTAGTTGGTTTGGAGGCGGGACTTGAGTCAGATGCTCTTTCACGAAACAAGAAAAGGATTTCTCGATATCGGGAGCTCATTCAATCTTTGGACGAAAATGGCGCTGGGTTTAGCAAAGACATTTCTGAAATCCACCTTCAAGATGTCGACAATGTTTCAGTCATTCTCAATGAAGACACTGTGTTGGTTCACCTGGGGAATAATCGGTTCCAGGAAAGATTTCGGCGTTACTTGGCGATGAGCCGTGACATTAAAGAAAAATATCCTCGCGTTGATGCAGTCGACTTTCGTTTTCAAAACCAGGTGATCATTAACGGCGGCAACGAAAAGATTGCCTCGAAACCAGTGAATTAGACACAGCGTCGCTAATGCTGTCGCACCCTCACCCGGCCTTGTGGAGGCTTCTCAAGCCTCCACCCCTCTCCAAGGGGAGAGGGACGGGGGGTGAGGGGACAGTTAAGGAACAACGACAATCGTGCGGCGTCATCTATGTTGCCATGAATGGAACGGGAAAAGAACAATGCAATAAATGAAAATCATGGCGTCAAGGAATTATGGAGAACGTGCTTTTTGATCCCCTCCGTTGCTCCTTGGACAAGATTGCATGGTTCCTTTTTGGTCCTGGGAACGCGGGTGACACACCCGATCCCTTCGGCTATAATCTGGCTTGCTGAAAAGGGTATTGTGGAGGGGAAGTTGGCCAAAAAGAATAAATTCATCGTCGGTCTTGATGTAGGGACAACCAAGACCTGCGCAATCGTTTGTGAGTTAAGTGACAAAGACGAGCTCGAAGTTGTAGGAGTGGGCTCTTCAGATAGCAAGGGTTTGCGCAAAGGAGTGGTTGTCAATTTGGATTCCACGGTGAGTTCCATAAGGAAGGCTGTGGAAGATGCAGACAAGGGGGCCGGAGCCGCGGTTGAGTCCGTCTTTGTGGGGCTGTCTGGAGTTCATGTCAAGAGTTTTAATAGTCGCGGGGCGGTGGCTGTAAATGCACATAATCGGGAAATCGGAAAGGATGACATTCGCAGGGCGATCGAAACGGCCAAGGCTGTTTCTCTTCCTACGGATCGCGAAATTGTGCATGTTCTACCCCAGGAATTTGTGGTTGATGGCCAAGATGGAATAGGGGACCCGCTTGGACTGCTAGGCACGCGGCTTGAAGTGAATTGTCATATTGTCACGAGCTCTACTACGGCTGCACAGAATATTGTTACCGCGGTGAATCGCAGTGGCATCATCGTAGCGGACACAGTTTTGCAGCAATTGGCCTCGGCCGAGAGTACTCTCAGCGCCGATGATAAAGAACTCGGTGTGGCCCTTATTGATATCGGCGGCGGGACCACTGATCTGGCCGTGTTCCTACAGGGGGCCATTCGTCATACTTCGATCTTGCCTTTGGGGGGCGACCAGATCACCAACGATATTGCTGTAGGTCTCCGCACGGCTATTCCGGAA
>JBGOVH010000341.1:0-4167 GCA_041478005.1 Terriglobia bacterium
GTACCTATGCCACCCAGCCAGTGAGACAACCCGCGCCAGAATTGAATGGCCTTTGGCAGGACTTCCACGTTAGCCAATACGGTGGCCCCGGTGGTGGTGAAGCCGGAAGTGGCTTCAAAAAAGGCATCGGTAAAACTAGGAAAATGCGGCGAAAAATAAAAAGGCAACCCGCCAAAAGCGCTGACCAGTATATAGGTCAACAGAATCAGCAGCAAGACTTCCCGTCCGGATAGCTCGCTCGAGGGTCTGGGAAACAAGCCATACAACGAAGCTCCGGTTCCGGCGGTGATCAGGAAGGAATATTTTAAGGGGATCGGGTCGCCGTACCAGAAGGTATAAGCCAGCAAACCAAGCATACAACCTGCCAACAGCATCAAAAACAGCCCCAGGTAGTGAGCTACGGCCGTGCCTCGAATCACGCGCGTTCCCCCTTGGGCTCGTGCAGGAAGGCAGATTCCAGCAAGGGAACTGTGTTCTCGAGCGCAAAGAAGATGACGCGATCCCCGGCCTGGATCGATACCTGGCCCCGTGGCACAATGACTTCCCCGTTCGACCGGGCAATGGCCCCCACAATAGCGCCTCGAGGCAAGTGCACTTCTTTCAGATTCTTCCCCACGTACTTTGAACCTGGGGCGGCGATCAATTCAATGGCTTCTGCTTCCACCTCTCGGAAAGTGGTCACTGAAATAACTCGCCCCTTGCGCACAAACTGCAAAATACGATCCACGGCAGCCAACCTCGGGCTTACAGTCGTATTGATGCCCAACCGCTGGGCCATCGGGAGGTAATTGAGCCGATTGATGAGGGCCACGACTTTCTGTGCTCCCAATTTCCGCGCCAGAAGCGAGGCGATGAGATTGTCCTCATCGTGGCCGGTCAAGGCAAGAAAAGCGCCTACCCCTTCAATATTTTCTTCCATCAGGGTGCCTTCATCTGTCCCGTCGGCATGCAAAACGGTCGTTTTCTTCAGAATCCGGCTAATCCTCTCACACCGATCTCCATCGCGCTCGAACAGCTTGACGTTGACTCCCTGCTGCTCCAGCTTTTCGGCCACATGGATACCCACTTGCTTTCCGCCCAGAATGAACACTCTCTCCAAAGATTCCTGGCGGCGCAGTCCCATGAAGCGATAGACGTCCTCGATTTCCTCGGCGGTGGTGACGATGTAGACATGGTCGCCTGGCCGGAGGGCTTCTGCACCGTGAGGAATAATTACCTGCTGCCCGCGAAAGATCAGGGCAATCAGAGAGTTCTTCGGCGGCCCGGCTCGGTCCAGATCCTCCACAGTTTCACCGGCAGTCCAGCTGCTGCCGTCAATGTTCATGCCAAACAGCTTGACCCGGCCCTCAGCGAAATCGATAATGTCTGAAACACCGGGGACCCGCACCACGCGAAGGATGCGATCCGCGATCTCAGTCTCAGGATGGATGATCAAATCAATTTTCAAACCAGACTCTTTGCAAATCCTTCTCCAATGGTCCACTTCATGCGTGCGCAGCCGCGCGACTTTGACTTTCACGCTGGATTCAACCTGGGCAATGAGACAAACCAGCACATTGACATGATCCACACTCGTCAAGGCAATGAGCATTTCTGCATCGCGCAAACCTGCCTCATGAAGGGTGCGGATGCCAGCGGCATTACCCCGAACCACCTTGGCATCCAGAGTTTCCTCCAACTCGGCACAGCGCTCGGGGTTCACTTCAACGAGGGTTACTTCATTACCTTCTCGAATGAGACGAGCGGCCACCAGCGCCGCAACCTGCCCGCCGCCGGCAATTAGGATACGCATAGGGAATGTGACCGAAGCAAATCTTCATGGGGGGTCCGTTCTGTGGAAAACAACTAATATTGCCCAAGCTGTAAAACGAATGTCAAGAAAGATTCGTACGTTGCAACACGGGCCACAAGACAGTAAAATCCCGTTGCCGTTCTCATGCAATGGTTGAATGTCATGCGCATTGAATATTCATTATGAGGACTAAGTTGCCTGCTGATGTAGAGCCATCATCAACCTCTGGAAAAACTGATTCCTCCCCAAAGAGAAATCGATCCTCTTTCGGCCGCTGGTTCCTGGAGAGTGATAGCCACACTGAAACGGGGACGCCAAAGCAGCACGCAACTCACCCTTGGTGGCAGGTGATGTGTTTGACCGGGGTGGACTATTTTTCTACCCTCGGTTACCAGCCGGGAATTGCCTTCTTGGCGGCGGGCATCCTCTCGCCTGTTGCGACCGTGGTCCTCGTTCTGGTCACGCTCTTGGTGGCTCTGCCTGTTTATCGGCAAGTTGCAGCTAGAAGTCCCAATGGGCAAGGAAGCATTGTTATGCTGGAACAGCTCCTGCCTAGGTGGAAAGGCAAAACCTTTGTGCTTTGCCTGCTGGGTTTTGCACTGACAGATTTTGTGATCACCATCACTCTTTCTGCTGCTGATGCCACCGCGCACATTATCGAGAACCCCTATGTCCCAAAAGCATGGGATCACCCGGTAGCCATTACGTTGCTTTTACTAGCCATGCTCGGTGCGGTCTTCCTGAAAGGCTTCAAAGAAGCCGTTTGGCTGGCGGTCCTGTTTGTGTGTACTTATCTGGTCTTAAATGGGATTCTCCTCGTGGTCGCTTTTGGCCAGATTTACTTTCACCCGGAAATGATTCCAAACTGGCGTAACGCGCTTCTGGCCAGTCATTCAAACCCTTGGATGATCCTCGGCGTTGCTGTTCTGCTTTTTCCACGCCTGGCGCTGGGCTTGTCAGGCTTCGAGACGGGTGTTGCTGTCATGCCTCTGGTGAAGGGAGACATCGGGGACACTCCAGCAGAGCCTATCGGGCGTATTCGAAATGCTAATAAACTTTTGGGGACAGCCGCTCTTGTCATGAGTGTGTTTCTCATCGGGAGCAGTCTGGTTACTACCTTGCTCATTCCTCCCGAGGCATTTGCAAAAGGCGGCGAGGCCAATGGGCGGGCTCTTGCTTACCTGGCGCATCGGTATCTTGGCGAGGCGTTTGGCACGCTGTACGACATGAGCACCATCTGCATTCTCTGGTTTGCCGGTGCTTCCGCTATGGCTGGCTTGCTGAACCTGGTGCCCCGTTATCTCCCTCCATATGGCATGGCTCCAGAGTGGGCAAAGGCCAGGAGACCTTTGGTGCTTTTCTTTGTGGCCGCCACCTTTGTCGTTACGATTGTCTTCGAAGCGGATGTGGATGCCCAGGGCGGGGCCTATGCCACTGGAGTGCTGTTTCTGATGAGCTCTGCCGCCGTGGCAGTAACGATTGCGAATTGGCGCACTTCGTTCGGACGGATCTATCTCTTAATGACCGTTATTTTTGTTTACACCACCATTACCAATATCCTGGAACGCCCCGAGGGCATCAAAATTGCTTCGTTCTTCATCACGGCCATTGTTTTTTCCTCTTTACTCTCTCGTGTCATCCGCGCTACTGAATTGCGCATTCAAGGGGTAAAGTTGAGTCAAACCGCACAGGCGATGATTGAGGAATTGAAGAATGAACCCATCCGTATTATTGCTCACCGGCCCGACAAACGGACTGTCCAAGAATATGAGAAGAAAGAAACGCAGGCCCGTGAAGACCACAGCCTTGATAGCGGGGAGGCGGTGATCTTCCTGGAGGTGTCACAGGGCGATGCGTCAGATTTCACGGATGACCTGATTGTGCGCGGTGTGAAGGTAGGAAAACATAATGTACTGCGCTGCAAGAGCCCAGCGGTTCCCAACGCCATCGCTGCCCTCTTATTGTATTTACGGGATACGACCGGTCAGCTCCCCCATGCTTATTTTGGCTGGACAGAGGGCAATCCCATTGCTTACGTTTTGAAATATTTGGTCTTTGGGGAAGGAGACACCGCGCCAGTCACTCGAGAGGTTTTGCGCAAGCGCGTGGCTAACCCGCTCGAACGCCCCCGGGTTCATATCGGTTGATGTTCCCGTTTGTGCGTAATGCCTCAGAATGTGTGAAAAAATTGAAAGTTGGCTTCTCCCGGTAACAAGCGTGCGCGGAGCGCCCGCTCCACCCAGGTGGAACGAGCGCTCCACGCGCGTTTTCGGCTGTGGATTGGAAGCCGGGTTGGGTCAGCGCTGCCCCGTTCAATTTTTTCACAGATTCTCAGTTGCTGGGGGAATCGAATTGGTATGGGTAGCCACGATGAA
>JBGOVH010000164.1:0-6026 GCA_041478005.1 Terriglobia bacterium
CGCGGGATTTTGAATTCTGAGGAAACAAGACAACTTCGATTTGGACGGGCGGAGTCTGCCGAGCGTTTGATCAGCAATATTGCAAATAGGCGGGGAGTGGGAGATGTGCTAGCCGAAGGAACAAGGATCGCTTCAAGGATACTTGGCAATGGCGCCGAAAGATATGCCATGCAGGTGAAAGGGTTGGAAATGGTCTGCTTTGAACCGCGCAGCCAGACTAACCTGGCCCTGGGATACGCCACCGCACCCGTTGGACCGCGCTATGATATTTGCGAGCACGATTGGGATTATGACACCCAGGTCGGTTGGGACCATAGTTTAGCTTTGTCGCGAACACTCGGCATCACCCGCCGGATTCCTATGGGATATATGGGGCCCGACAAGGTCACCAACTTTAAGGCTTTGAGCACACTCTGGTCTGCAGCCGATGCCCTGGATCTGTGTATCTTTGCTATCGCGCCTACGCGAATACTTGCATTGCCTGAAATTGCCGGAATGCTGAGTGCCGTGACGGGCTGGGAGACCAGTGATTATGAAATCATGCGAATTGGCGAGCGCCGCTTTCACCTGATGCGGTGGTATAACCTGCGAGAAGGAATGACGGCCAGTGATGATACTCTGCCTGACCGTTTTTTTGATGAACCGATTGCTGAGGGACCGCGAAAAGGAGATGTCCTCAATCGCACTGCATTTCAGCATGCAGTTCTGACCTACTATCGTATGATGGGCTGGGATGATGGCGGCCAACCTACGGAAGCCACGCTGTTCGACCACCGTCTGGACTGGGTGCTAGAGAACAGATCCTGAAGCCAATTAGAGCCGAAGAGTTCTACTTGCAATGAGGAAAAGTGCTCCCGTCAAGAGATTCACCGCCAATTGAATGGAGTAAGGCATGCGAAGCGGAGCGATTGGATTAAAGAGAATGGCCACGGCGATCCAGGTCCAAATCCATTTCGGTTTCTTGAGCTCTTCGGCCCGGACCACCATCAAGACAGCAGTCACACCGACAACATACCCTAGCAGTAAATAATAGACTCCTGGCCAAATTGGCAGCAAAGACAAAAAGAGCATCAACCCTGAACCATATGCGGCCAGCCTGGATAGGGAGGAGACTTTCATCTTTCGAATTCTTCTCTGTGGCGCATGAAATAAGCCATTCTTAATCCCAGAGACTTGCGATAAAATGAAAGGCTTTTCGGGACCTTCCAGGACTCTGCCTAACGGGAAGTTGTGAAGAAATTGACTTCTAAGCGCAATATGGCCGCTTGCTCACACGCACGCTACAGATCTGGAAACGAGTAACGGTACCGCGACCGTAACGGAGCGGAGAGTTCACCAATTTTTCCCAGCTTCAGGGCATTTCTCAGCCTTCGCGCTCTTTAAAGCAATTCGGAAGAAATATTGATGTCAGCCCAGGATGTTGTCAATCAATTTCAGAAACAAACAGTCCTCGTTACAGGGGATACCTACGTGGATCGGGAGATCTACGGAGAGGTCTTGCGGCTGGCCCCAGAGGCACCCGTGCCCGTGGTTCGCGTCAAATCGAAGCGATTCATTCCGGGAGGCGCCGCCAATGTTGCCAGGAACATAGCTCAGCTCGGAGGGAAAGCCATCCTCTGCGGGCATTTTGGAGAAGACACGATCACACGGGAAATCGAGCAGGGGTTGCCATCGGAAAGAGTGATGATGATGGCCATGCCCGCAGACTCAGCCTATCGGCTTCCCGAACGATACCGCATATTTGCTGCAAACCAACAGCTTCTACAAATGATGCAGTCCCCGGTCAACCCAGCAGCCTCCAAATCACCCACACCATTTGCCGAGCTTGTTTCTGCCAGGGGAGTAAGAGCACAAGCCCTCGTGGTTTATGACCAGGGTTACGGATTTGTCAACGAAGCCTTGTTGCGGTCTGTCGACCAGTTAGCGTTTCAGTCTCCCACGCAGGTCATCATTGATGCAAATCCTGAGCACGTCGGCTGGTATCGTAAAGCCACCCTTTACACCTTTAATGCTGACGAAAGTGTGCAAGCTGCCAGAAGACTTGGATACTCGGTTAAATCCGTTGAAGAGGCAGGCAATGCGTTGAGGGAGAAATTTGAAACCGATATTCTGGTGACGCAGGGGGGAGAGGGGATGACACTATTTCAGAACCAATCTCCATCGCAGAAAATTCCGGCAAACCGCGTACCAATCGCTGATCGAGCAGGTGCGGGGGATAGCGTGACGGCCGTGCTGGCCTTGAGTTTGGCTGCAGGGGCTCCCCTAAAGGTTGCTGCCGAACTCGCTAACAAGGCGGCCGGGGTTGTAGTGGCAAAACCTGGAATTGCATACGTGTCGCCTGATGAACTGCTCAATCTTTTTCACCAGGAGATCAGTCATCTCTTGTTGGAAAGTGTCAACGTAAAACAACGCCTGCTTCAAGAGCAGTTGCCCTCGATTGAAAGCGTGGTGCGAACCATTACCCGAACTTATCGGGAGGGAAAAACTGTTTATGCCTTCGGAAACGGTGGAAGCGCAGCGGACGCCAACCATTTCATTGCTGAACTGGTGGGCCGCTTCCTGATCGAACGTAAAGGCCTCCCGGCTCTTTCTTTCTCTACCAATGAAATCCTGATGACTTCGATTGCCAATGACTACGGCTACGATAACACCTTTGCTCGCCAGGTGGATGCCTTCGTTAAAGAGGGTGACCTGGTCGTAGCTTTCTCCACCAGCGGCAAATCCAGAAACGTACTTATCGCATTAGAACTGGCTCGAAACAAAGGGGCGACCACAGTCGGGTTTACTGGAAACTCGGCCGGAGACTTCCCTGGATTGTGTGATATTTGTATTCGCGTACCCTCAGAAAACACACCTCGCATTCAGGAATCACACATTGCTGTCGTTCATATCATTTGTGAATTGTTGGAGAAAGAATTGGCCCACGACTCCGGATAGGATCCGCTCAGGGTATTGGGGGACTATCGTGGAGGCGGGCTGTTAGAGCCAGGTAAATAGAAAGTCAGCAAGCACTTCAAATATGGACGGGGAAAAAAAGGGAAAATATTCAGACCTTATCCGACGATTTGCCACGGCACAAATTCTGGTAATCGGTGATGTAATTCTTGACACGTACCTCGACTGCAGGGCCCTTGGTGTGGCCAGTGAAGCGCCTGTTCCGCTACTCGAGATTTCTAAACAGACACACACCTTGGGGGGCGCTGCCAATGTAGCGCACAACCTGGCCAAATTGGGTGTCAAGACGAGCCTGTTGGGGCTGGTAGGAAACGATCCCAATGGCCGGCACGCGGCCCAATTGATTCAGGAAAGTGGCATTCACTTCCTCCCCTTGCTAACCAGCCGTCCGACTCTGCATAAGAGCCGAGTCTTAAGCGGCCGTCATTATTTCCTGCGCCTCGATGAGGAAGAGCCTTCTCCCCTCACCGAACGTGAAGCCACAGCTTTCTTGGAAGAAGCCAGTAAGGCAATTCGAAACTCCAAGGTTGTGCTCGTGTCCGACTATGACAAAGGAATGTTCACAGCCGCTTTGGCTAAGAGTATTGAAGCCCTAAGCATTCAACATGGGATTCCAATTTTCGGTGATATCAAACCGCAGAACATTAGTCACTGGACCCATCTTAGCCTCATCACGCCAAACCAGATTGAAGCCCGAAAGCTTTTTTCCGAGTTGACCCTCGGTGTACCCGAATTACAAAACAATCTGGAGCTGGCCAGGAGCCTGAGTCAGAGACTGTCATGCGATATTGTCCTGAAGATGGCTGAGAAGGGTTTGATAGCCGTGGCTTTTTCCGGCGAAGCCTATCAATTCCAGGCTCTCTGCCGGGCTCCTGAGAATGTTTCTGGCGCGGGCGATACCGTTCTATCCACTTTGGCTGCCGTTCTCGCGGTTAAGGCAGGATTGCGCGAAGCCGCTTTTCTGGCTAATCTCGCAGCTTCAATTGCAGTTTCGCATCCTGGGACCCACGCTGTTTCAGACCAGGAGTTGCTGGAGAAGATTGAAGGTCTTGAGGTGGAAGACGAGGATGAACCCCTTGAGGCCTGAAAGGCATCTCACTAATTAGGCAAGGGCTATGCCCTTGCCTGGAGTTTGGACATTTTGAAAGGTAGGGCGCGCCCGCTGGGCGCGCCGTGGATGGCCCAGCGGGCCGTCCCTACCAGGATGAGCCTGAAACTCCCGCGGAACAAAGGTGGAGCGGGCGCTCCTGCGCACGCTCAGACGCGCGTCGGGACGCGCGTACCACCCAGGTCAGAATCCACTCCTGCAACGAGAACGAAATTCTCGTGACGATTTTCATAACGTTCTAATTCGGAGGTTGAATGAAATTTTCTCTGAAGTCATTGTTTGTCATCGGCCCCTTTCTTTGTGCAGCAATCCTTCAGGCCCAGCACGCCCCAATCGCCGAAAAAAATCCCTTAAAGGGGAACACAGTCGCTGCAGAAGCGGGCAAGAAGACCTACGTTAATAGCTGCCAGCTTTGTCATGGCGGGGACGGAACGGGAGGACGGGGTCCGGCACTCGCCACCCGAAACTATAAGCACGGCGGCGAAGACTGGCAGCTATTTCAAACCATTCGCGATGGAGTTCCTGGAACACAAATGCCCGGCTTCGGCACTAGTCCTGAAGAAACCTGGCAGCTAGTGACCTACTTAAGAACCCTCACTCCTTCAGGCAAGGAGGAGACACTGATTGGTGATGCTGTTGCCGGAGAAAAGGTCTTTTGGGAAAAAGGCGGCTGTCAACTCTGCCATCAGGTGAATGGTCGCGGGGGGCGTGTCGGACCGGACCTATCCACCATTGGCCAGTGGACCTCCCAGGCCTTGCGAGACGCTATCTTAAACCCCGGAAAGCAAGAAGGATGGAAACCTAATGTGGTGTCTGTCAAAACCAGGGATGGGCGTCAAATTCAAGGCATACGCCTTAATGAAGACACCTTTTCAATTCAGCTGATGGATGTGGGGGAACAGCTTTTCTTACTCGAAAAGAAAAATTTGGCGGAAGTGCATCTAGAGAAACAGTCGCTAATGCCCGGCGACTACGGGGAAAAACTCGCGAAAGAGGATCTGCAGAATTTGATGGTCTATCTCAAGACCTTGAAGGAGCGCGATCTGTCCATAGTGTCAGCCGCCCCACTGGGCCAAGGATTGGTGTTTGACCGGATTATGAACTCCAAAAAAGAGCCTCAGAACTGGCTGACTTACTGGGGCGACTACCAGGGGCAGCATTCCTCAGGCCTAAAGCAGATCACCGCGGCAAATGTGAAAAAGCTGCAAGCCCATTGGGCTTTTCAATTCTCTGGCGATGGCGCTTTGCAAGCCACACCTTTGGTCGAGGATGGGGTAATGTACACGACCGGAGCGTCTGGCTACGTATTTGCCCTGGATGCTCGATCGGGCCGCCAGCTATGGCAATTTCAAAACAGGGTAACCAGTACACATCCGAACACTAACATGACAGTCAATCGGGGTGTGGCCAAATTGGGGGAGAGACTGTTCGTGACCACTCCTGATGCTTGTCTGGCGGCTCTGGAAGCCAAAACCGGGCGACTGCTCTGGAAAACCCAGATGGCTGATGTTGAAGCCGGTTACTACGCAACCATGGCCCCCATGGCTTTGAAAGACAAAATCATCGCGGGCATTTCGGGCGCCGAATTCGGCATTCGTGGTTTCATCGATGCCTACGATCCAGCTTCGGGCCGCCAGCTATGGCGGTTCTACACGACACCAGGACCAGGTGAATTTGGCCACGATACCTGGTCTGGGGACAGCTGGAAACAGGGCGGCGGTCCCACCTGGATGACGGGAACCTATGATCCAGACCTGGACTTGCTGTACTGGGGGGTAGGCAATCCTTCTCCAGATATGAATGGGGACGTGCGCTTGGGAGACAACCTTTTCACCTGCTCAATCGTCGCTTTGGAAGCGGCTACTGGCAAGCTGAAATGGCATTTCCAATTCACTCCTCATGACACGCATGACTGGGACTCGAATGAAACTCCAGTGCTTGTTGATCGCCTCTTTCAGGGGCA
>JBGOVH010000307.1:0-4482 GCA_041478005.1 Terriglobia bacterium
CCTCAGAGTTTAGAATTCAGCTTTGGGTTTGTGCAATTCAGGAGAGGGGAACAAAGGATTGCGTCAAAGATCTGAGAGAATGACCAAGACTTTCAAAATCCCAAATCAAAAAAGCTTCGAGACGAAAGCGAGATATCATCCAAATATCCCTTTTACTTTATCGAGGATTTTTTTCTCGAGGGGCTTGTTGCTAATTTCATTGAGCTCTGCTAGCTGCTCGAAGAGTTTTCGCTGGTCACGGTTCAACTTGGAAGGAGTGAAGACCGTGACACTGACAAACTGATCGCCTCGGCCCCGGCCGGTCGGGCTGGGAAGGCCTTTACCGCGCAAACAAAATACTTTCCCGGTCTGGGTGCCTTCCGGGATTCTTAACTTCTCTTCTCCCTCCAGTGTGGGGATGATGATTTCGGCCCCTAATGCAGCCTGGCCGAAACTGATTGGAACTGTGCAATGGATATTGTTCTGCTGCCGGTCGAAAAATTCGTGTTCTTTAACAAAAAAGACTACGTCGAGATCACCAGGAGGACCTCCCTGAACGCCAGCCTCCCCTTCTCCCGTGATCCGCATTCTTTGCCCGTTATCCACGCCGGCCGGGATCTTGACCTCTAGAATCCTTTCCTGTTGTACACGACCTTCTCCGCGACATTCTTTGCAGGGATGCTTAATAACAACCCCCGCCCCCTGGCAATGATGACACGTCCGGCTGATGCTGAAAAACCCCTGCTGGTAGCGAACCTGTCCATGGCCCTGACAGGTGGGACACATGGAAGGCGCTGAACCCTTGGCCGCCCCCGTACCTGAGCACGCCACACAGGTCTCCAGCCGGGGCACCTTGATTTTCGTCTTCAGCCCAAAGGCAGCGTCCATGAAACCAAGCTCTAAATCATAGCGAAGATCTGTCCCCCGTTGAGCGGCAGTGCGCCGTCGTCCGCCGCCTCCCAGAATATCTCCAAAGCCAAAAAGGTCACCAAATATGTCCCCGAACTCTGAAAAAATGCTGGGATCAAAACCGGCCGAGGTGGCTCCACCGTTTGTATGTCCGAAGCGATCATATTGAGCCCTTTTTTGCTGATCGCTCAGGACGCTGTAAGCTTCCGCAGCTTCTTTAAAATGCTCCTCGGCCTCTCGATTGCCGGGATTCTTGTCAGGGTGGTATGTCACGGCCAGCTTTCGATAAGCACTTTTAAGTTCTTGATCTGAGGCAGATCTTGATACTCCTAGGATTTCATAATAATCGCGCTTGTTCAAAAAAATTCTCCTTCATCTTCACTACCTATTTTCTATTGAGATTGTTGCTGTTAAGCCAAGAAAGGAGGGGGTCATCAGATTTGGACGACCCAGGCCGGGCTCCATCTTTGGAGGATGCCTGCGAGGAAAACATTGCCTGAGTCAACAAAGAAGCAGCTTGCTCCAGGTCCTGCATCAGTTGAAGGAAATTAACGTCGGTAATCATCCCTTCTTCGGCGTTTTTTGCAACCCGTAGTGCGTCACGGACGAAACTCTGATCGTTTTCACTCAAAAGCCATCCAAACTCGGAAAATGTTTTCGAAGTGGTCTGCAGAAGGCCTCCGATGCGGTTTTTCAGGATGGTATTTTCCTTTTGCCTTCTGTCTTCCTCTGCTCTTGACTTGGCTTCGTCAATAATCTTCATGATTTCATCACTGGACAGCCCGCTTGATGGCGTCACCTTGATTGCCTGTTCCTGGCGGGAACTCTGATCCTTGGCGGACACACTCAATATACCATTAGCGTCGATATCAAAGGTAACATCAATTTGGGGAACCCCGCGGGGCGCGGCCGGAATATTGATTAACTCGAATCGCGCCAGGGAACGGTTCGCCGTCGCGAGTTCGCGCTCTCCCTGCAATACATGGATTTCGACAACCGATTGGTTGTCCACCACTGTAGTGAAAACCATAGTTTTGGTTGTGGGGATAGTGGTGTTGCGGTCAAGAAACTTGGTAAACAGTCCGCCGTGCGTTTCTACTCCCAAAGAGAGAGGGATGACGTCAAGGAGAACGATATCCTTGATCTCTCCTTTCAGCACACCTCCCTGAATGGCAGCTCCGATGGCAACGACTTCATCCGGGTTGATCTCAAGGCAAGGCAATTTCCCGAAGATTTTTTCTACGCGTTCCCGCACCAGCGGAGTGCGTGTTTGCCCACCTACCAGGATCACCTGATCAATATCTTTGGGTTCCAGCTTGGCGTCCCATAGCGCTTTTTGGCAGGGCTCGACTGTTCGCTCCACCAAATCGGCCACCATTTGTTCAAATTTAGAGCGGGAGAGCAGTTTGTTAAAATGCTTGGGGCCGGTGCGATCGGCCGAGATAAATGGGAGGTTGATGTGAGTCTCCATGATCGTGGAGAGCTCGCACTTGGCACGCTCAGCGGCTTCCTTGAGACGCTGCAATGCGAGCCGGTCCGCCCTCAAATCGATCGTGTTCTCCTTTTGGAACTCGCTCACAATCCAGTCGATAACCTTTTGATCAAAATCTTCTCCCCCAAGGAAGCTGTCGCCGCAGGTGGCCAGCACTTCAAAGACCCCATCGTTCAATTCGAGAATAGAAACATCAAAGGTTCCGCCACCCAGGTCATAAATGACCACCTTTTCGTTTTCGTGCTTTCCCAGACCATAAGCTAATGCCGCTGCCGTGGGCTCATTGATGATGCGGTTGACGTTCAGGCCGGCAATCTTGCCCGCATCTTTAGTCGCTTGGCGCTGAATATCATCGAAGTAGGCTGGCACAGTGACGATGGCTTCTATCACTTCTTCGCCCAGGAATTCTTCGGCTGAATCTTTTAGCTTTTTCAGAATAATGGCCGAAATCTCGGGTGGGCTGTAGTCTCTTCCTAGAATATGAACGCGCACATCATCGGTATTTGACGCCGTAAGCTGGTAGGGTAACACTTCTTTGGCCTGTTGGACTTCTGGAGAGTTCATCTTTCGTCCAATGAGCCTTTTAACTGCATAGACGGTATTCTTGGAGTTGGTTACCACTTGCCGCTTGGCGATCTGACCTACCAACTGTTCATTTTTTTCAGTAAAACCCACAACAGAGGGAGTAGTACGTCCGCCTTCGCGGTTTGGAATAACTTGGGCGACACCTCCTTCGATAACGGCGACACATGAATTGGTAGTTCCCAAATCGATTCCAATAATCTTTGCCATAATCTTACCCAATAATTAAAAGCTCTTATTGACCTTCAAATTGCAGTGACATCTCTTCAATCAACTCCATCTGCGGCTGTTCCTCTCACACCGCCTCCGGTACCACTCTCCCCATGGGAGACGGGCTGGGGGGTGATTGGTTTTTGTCGCTCAATAGTGCAATTCTCAATCATTCTTAACGTTCGTATCTTCCTCTGGCTGGGCTGCGGCAGGAATGGCCACTTTTACCATCGAGGGTCTCAAAAGGCGGTCCTTGAAAGTGTAACCACGTTGCATTTCTTCGATGATCTCGTTTTCCAGCAGAACGGCGCTTTCCTCGCGCAACACAGCCTGATGATAATTAGGGTCAAACATTTTTCCAGTCGCTCGAATGGGTTGTACGCCCACAGCAGCCAAGACGTCCCTGAATTGTTTCAGAATTAGCTCGATACCCTTCTTATGATTCTCAACAGTCTCCCCTTCCGGGGCAGACAGCCCCCGTTCTAACCCGTCCAACACGGGTAACAATCCATGTATAAAACTGGACAAGGCAAAATCGTAGAAATCCTGTTTCTCTTTTTCAGTGCGTTTTCGAAAATTCTCAAATTCAGCATGCTTTCGCAACAGGCGGTCGTAGAGATCCTCCTTCTCTTCCCGCAGTGCCGTAAATTCTTCAGCAGTAAGAGCTGGCACTGGAGGTGACTCGGGCTCGATCTGAGTCGTCGGATCTGTAACACACGCGGGCTGATTGCCGACGCCCGAACTCATCGAGTCCTCTTGATCCTGGTTGACGGGTTGAACTGGGGCAACGCTTTCCTGCTCTTCGCTACTAATTTTTTCGCTGGGCTGTGGCTCTAAAGTTTCAGTGATCGAAGTCAGGTGCGGGAAGTTCCCGTCCTTATTCTGATTGAGATCTTCATCCATCCTGCCTTCTCCGGATAGCTTGATTCGCAGATTTGAGAGAATACGGGTCACTACCTTCATTTTTTGAAAAACTTGTTAGACGGAAGCTGAGAAATTGAGTTCAGTTCGAATTGAAAATCTGGCCATACAGTTTCGCCACGTAATCGACCACCGTTATCGCGCGCGCATACTCCAGCCGTGTTGGTCCCAAGATTCCAACTGATCCCAAACTCTGATCTCGAGGAGTGATTGGTGAGGAAATCAATGTGTAGTCGCGCATCCCCGGGCTGGCGTTTTCTGATCCAATGATGATTCGAATACCCTCGCCAGACCTTGCGCTGATACACTCATTGAGAATCTTGACCAGCTTGCTTTTCTCCTCAAACGTTTCAAACAAGGCCTTCATTCGCAATGTGCCTGCAAACTCG
>JBGOVH010000317.1:0-4380 GCA_041478005.1 Terriglobia bacterium
AGGGACAAAAAAAGCATTTACCAATGTTCATTTTCCATTTGTTATTTTCTATTTTGGCGAGAGATGACGGCGCCACGACGGATGAAAATGACAGCGTGGAGTTCCCCCTCACCCCCTACCCCTCATCCCCGCTGGGGCGAGGGGAGAGTCATCCTGTTTGTTTGCCGCCCTCTCCGAGGGGAGAGAGGTGAACGCTTGCGAAGCGTTCAGTTCAGAAGGGCGGGTGAGGGGACAGTTCCCAACAACGGAGCATCTATTTTCAGAGGAGATGGACATGGAAAGAAAAGAACCCCCTTCACAACGGGAGGAGCCCGTTGTCATTCCCATCGAGGACAGCCTTGATCTCCATAGTTTTTCCCCCAAGGAAGTCAAAGAAGTGGTCGCAGAGTACCTCTTTCAGTGCAGTCAAAAGGGGTATGGGGAGGTTCGCATTATTCATGGGCGCGGAACCGGAATCCAGAGGCAAATCGTTCGTTCACTTCTCACTAAGAGTCCTCTTGTCAACAGCTTCACTGATGCGCCTCCTGCCAGTGGAGGCTGGGGCGCTACCATTGTCTTTTTGAAAAGCGAGAACTCGATAGAAAACTAGGCAAGGGCCTCGCGTTTGATATCCCTGGTCGAACGCGCGCTTCGTCGCGCGTTATCAAGCGTGCGCGGAGTGCCCGCTCCTCCCCAGCGGCAAAACGAAAACAAAATTCTTGTTTCATCGCACATAACGGTCTAATCAAATTATATGAACTACCGATTAGTCAGGAAGAATTAGTACTTGGGTGAGGATTTACATCTCGATGTTTTGGAAAGATTGAACGGCTCATGTGGAATAAATCCAAGGTTAAGGGCTTCTCGCTGATCGAGCTACTCATTGTCGTGGGAATCATCCTGATCCTTGCTTCCCTCGCCATCCCTAATTTCATGAGGGCAAGACGTTCTGCAAATGAAGCCTCGGCCGTGGGATCACTGAAAGCCATTGCCAGCGGGCAATTGGTCTATCGCCACACTCAGGGAGTTTACACCGACCTAAACCAGTTGAATCAGGACACAGTCGTTGATTCGGTACTGGGATCTGGATCAAAAAGTGGATATGTCTTTGAGTCGGCAGCCGGAGGCGCCCCTGACCTGCAGTTTACTGCTGCGGCAACTCCCAGTGTTTCCACTGGTTGGACTGCCACTGGGACCCGTTTCTTTTATGTGGACGAAACCCAAGTCATCCGATTCAAGGTCGATGGCCCAGCCGACTCGACATCGTCTCCATTGGATTAGCCTGCCTGCATTTTCCGCCTCTACGTCTTCAATAGCTTGAGCAAAATCCGGCACCTCTTTAACTCGTACCTGCAGTTCTATTTCTTAGTGCCGAAATACTTCCCACGCCGGCGGTGGCAAGGCAGCCAATTAAAGTGTGCCATATGAAATCCACCTGTGTTAACAGCAACACACCAGTCATACAAGCTATCCCTGAAAGAAGACCTGTGCCGGCATCCCTTTGGTTGGAGCGAGAAGAAAATAGTCCAAGAAGGAACGTCCCCAGCAATCCCCCATAGGTAAAGGAAGTAATTTTTAATCCCAATTCAACTACCGGGCTCTTAACGTCTCTAAAAAGCAAGGCACCTAAAATTAGGATGATTCCCCAAAAAAGAGTGAACGCCCTTGACCAGCTGAGTTCTCTGTCTTCCCTTAAAGATATGACTTTGGTCGACACCTTGAATAGGTCAAGAAACGTCGCGGATGCCAGAGAACTGATCGAGGAGGAAAGTGTTCCCATCGCCGAAGCGAGAAGACCAGCAATGACCAGTCCGGCCACGCCCCTGGGTAGATTTTCTACAATAAATTTAGGAAATATTTCATCGGATGAAATCAGCCCTAGCTGCTGATACGGGACGCCACCATAAAACGCAAACAGGCACAAGCCCAACAAAAGGAAGAAGGCAAATTGGATGACAATAAACGCAGCATCCAGCAGGAGGGCCCGCTGGCTATCCCATTTTGTTTTGCACCCAAGTAAGCGTTGGACAAGCAGTTGATCTGTCCCGTGAGAAGCCATGCTCAAGAAAGTTCCTCCCAACAAACAGCCGGCCAGAGTGTATGGAGTCGTGAAAAACTCCCAAAAGCTGCCTCCGGTGCGCAGATTTAATATCTGAAACTTATTGACTCCACCCAAACTGGCAAAATGCACGACATCGCCCCAGCCGTTGTTGAGACGATTCAGGATTACAACCATTGAAGCAATCGCGCCGCCGAGATAAATGCACATTTGAACAACGTCCATCGCGACCACCGCTTTCAGTCCGCCAACATAGGTATAGATGAGCGCAAATATTCCAATCAACAGAATACAGCTGGTGTAATTAAAGCCTGTAATTAGGTGAACTGGAATGGCCGTTGCAAAGAGTCGCACAGCCGAGGCAAGCACTCGGGTCACAATGAAAACCGAAGAGGTGAACTTTCTCAACGGCATCCCAAAGCGCTTTCCTAAGAAGTCGTAAGCCGTTTCCAAATCGCCTTTGTAATATGCAGGAATAAAAATGTAACTCACCAGAAGGCGCCCAATGAAGTATCCAAAAGCGAGCTGAATGAATTGAAGATTGCTCTTGTATGAGAGGCCGGGGACGCTAATGAATGTCAATGTGCTGGTTTCACTGGCCACAATGGAAAACCCCACCGACCACCAGGCCATTTCTTTTCCACCAAGGAAGTAGTCGACGGTGGACCTCTGTTGACCACCGATGCGAATTCCGGCAACGGTGACCCCAACCAGATACACCACAACAATTGCATAATCAATGAGGGCCAAACCCAAATTTATCTCCTAACGAGCCTTTCAAATGGAACATAAGTATAAGAGATTACCTGTTCCCCGCCGAGAAGTAATTCAGGAAGGAATTGCTCTTGCTGGATCACCGGAACCCTCAATGGAGGCAAGTGGTATTTGTAGTTAATCCTGTTCCGAACCCGGTGCTCAAGGATCTCGATCGCACATCCCCGGAAGTGTTTATTGCTGTCAAAGGCTATCTCTATTCAGAAGTGAACAGTCATCCGGTGATTCAATGGTTTTCCAAACACTATCGGCCATTTGCAGATACCGAACAAGGAAGGTTTCTTCTCTTCATTCGTCGCGGTGGCCGACTCGATAGTTTATTTAGCGCGCAAGGGGGACATTCATGAACGATCCCCAGACCATTCCTCTAAGCGTAATCATGCCAGCCTATAACGAAGAAGCTTCCATCGAGCTGGCTGTGGTTGAACTTCAAGAATATGTTCTTAACACCCTTCCAGGAGCGGAACTGGTGGTGGTCAATGACGGAAGTCGCGATCGCACCGGCAAGATCCTTAATCAGCTGGCCTACAGAGACTCACGAATTCGCGTGGTCCATCAGCCCAACCGAGGCCATGGACGGGCACTCATGACCGGACTAGACCAGGCCCAGGGCGAATTTGTCTTCATGGTGGATAGCGATCGGCAAATTCCTATCGAATCCTTCAAGGTACTCTGGGAGGCATCTCACGATTGAGATGGGGCCTTCGGTATTCGGGCATTTCGACATGATCCAAAACTGCGGTTGTGGTTGACCGCGCTCGTGAAAAAGACAATTCTGATGTTGTTTGAGGTTTCTTTGCGCGACGCCAATGTTCCATTCAAAATCGTCAGGCGATCTTGGTGGATTAAGGCCCGCAAGTGTTTCCCCTACGATACTCTAGCCCCTTCACTCTTCCTGGCCGTATACATGCGATGTCATAGATGTGATGTTGCTGAGATAGAAGTTCCCCACCGTTCACGGCAAACAGGAGTCGTTTCGATCCGCCGTTGGAAGCTGCTCAAGTTTTGCGCTCGGGCCTTCTTTCAACTCCTCGCCTTCCGACTAAGGATTGCACATGCTTAGCCATCCAACGATCTTGATCCTGGGAGCCGGCCCTTCAGGCCTCGGGGCGGCCTGGCGGCTGCCTTCCGAGGAGTTAACCGAGTGCCTCAATGGACTCCTTGAAATACAGGAAACCTCTGATACCCACGGCAAGCCCTGCAATTTTCATGATTGGATCATGCAAAACTTCGGGAAGGGCCTGGCGGAATGCTTCATGCTCCCCTACAACCGCAAGGTTTGGGCATACGATCCTACGGAACTTGATGTCGGCTGGTCCAACCAGGACCACTCGCTGATGCAAGGCGTCGAGGCGATCGATCACATCCTGCTCGGAAGCGAAGAGACCACCTACTATTACCCCAGCCTTGTCAATAAGGCTAAAAGAGCCGAACAACAGCCCATTGAAAGGGCTCTCGAGATGATACCCAAACCTGCGACTCTTCCCATTCCGCCTCAGACCAGCGGAATGTAAACTCTGCCAGTTGAAAAGATCAGCCTGTAATCATACGCTAGCAGCCTGTCGGAC
>JBGOVH010000227.1:0-5259 GCA_041478005.1 Terriglobia bacterium
TGCTCCATGGGTTTGGAAGTTCCGGCTTGCACTGGAAACCTTTCATCGCGGATTTTTCAAAACAGTTTCAATTGACCATTCCAGATTTGCGCGGACATGGCCGGTCAACCAACCCGGCTCATCAATTCACTCACCGTCAGTGTGCACTCGACATCTTTGCGCTCCTGGATCAATTAAAGATCAACAGGTTCAAGGCAATGGGCATCAGCACGGGCGGGATGACCTTGATCCACATGGCTACCCAACAGCCGGAACGGATTGAAGCAATGGTTCTGATTGGCTCCACAAGTTATTTCCCTGAACAAGCTCGAGCGATCATGAGACAAAGCACAGTGGAAAGCCTGACTGCAGGGGACTGGAAACAGCTCCGGCAAGTCCATAAGAGAGGCGATGACCAGATACGGGCGCTGCGCAACCAGTTTTACAGTCTTAAAGACAGCTACGACGATATGAACTTCACGACGCCCTATCTGTCGCAGATTACGGCCAAGACGCTCATCGTACATGGTGACCGTGATGAGTTTTTCCCTGTGTCGATTCCTTTGGAGATGTATCGCTCTATTCCTAACTCCTTTCTATGGATTATTCCTAACGGAGGACACATTCCCATTATTGAAAACGCAGCCTCATTTACACAAACCGCCCTGGAGTTCTTACAAGGAAAATGGGAAACAACACTTTGAGCAATCTAAGAGATACATTCAGGTTTCAAGTCAAGTGGGCTGCGGAGCAAGGGTCTTGCGGGGAGCCAAAGAGGCCGCGGGAACAAGTCTTGATGAGCGCGTTGCAGGGTCACAATTGCCGTGGCTATGGTTTTGCTGATTTTTCGGAAAAGCTTCCTGCCGTGAAGAAAGGTAGGACGAACCAAAGTGTTCAGGGAAACCTTCCCGCATGCCGTCGAACCCTTTCTCCGTGCAGGACCATTTGAGAATGTTGCTCTTCGCTGGGAGGTCTCCAATCGCTGAGGAGCTTCAGGTTTTCCAAAAGCTCGGTTCGATTTCCTGGGGCCATGAGCACCACCGAAACCGCCGGAGAAGCTAGCGCAAAACGGTACCACTCACGAGCGGGAGGCGGAACAAAGCGTTTTGGATCTTCAGGTGTGGGCTGCAACAGAGCTTTCCACCGCTGGCTGGTGAAGGTGATTATTGGGATCTTCAGTTGTTCAGCCGTCGGGAAAATTTCCATTTCGGCTCCTCGATGGGCTGCATTGTAGCGCACCATCAAGAGATCCAGCGTCTGGGAGCGCAGGATCTCAGAGGCTAATCGGCGTTGATGGGTTGTTACTCCGATCATTCGCACGGACCCTTCTTCTTGCGCTCTTTTCAACGCATTCAAAGCCCCTCCTCTCTTAGAGATTTCATTCCACTCTATCGAAGATTCCACATAATAGAATGTGACGACGTCCAAGTAGTTGGTCCTCAAATGGGTCAAGGACTGGTCTAGTTCCCGCTGCGCACCCTCCTCGTCGCGAGCACTCAGCTGTATTGCGATTACCGCTTCGGTGCGTCGAAAGCTCAACTCACGAATAGCCTGGCTCATCCCATCCTCGTGGCCGCACCAGTTCCAGTAATTGATTCCCTGCTCCAAAACCAACTGAGCATCTTCCTTTTGGAGACGAGTATTGCCGCGCGTAGCCAGTCCCAAACGGCAAACAGCGTGAGGGATTTGCTTGAATTTGAAGAACTGAGGGAATGAGGGCATGAGAGTTAAGACATACCGGCTGCGTTGGTCTTCCTTCTATTATGCTACCGCATACCCTGCAAAAAACCGCCGGTGCTCGCATCTATGAAGGCTGAATGGTGAATCGTTCCAAGAGTCTCTCCCCAGATGACCCGCCAGGTGGGGTTTGGGTGGCGCGACGTGAGTTCGAGCTGAAACAGTACAGGCATTTCAGGGTTCTTTTTCACAAAGTCAGAACTCTTTTGGGACGCCGTGGCAAAGGCCCCATCTGAATCGACTTTGAGCGCCTGGATGAAGAAAGGCTGAACCTGACTGTTTGATCGCGACCATGGTTCCTCCCGGCCGGCGAAGACGCCTTCGCGAATATTTCCCGGTGAGTCCGCCACAGAAAACGTGTAGGAGCGAGCTTTACCTAATTGTGAGGAGACAAAAGTTGCCTGCCACGCACCGCATTTCCCGGACTTGCTTGCCACTTCTTTCAAATTGAAGCTGGAAATACGCAAGGGCTGTGCATCTGCCGCCCAGGTTCTAGCTTGAATGTACATTCGTTGGAAGGCGAACCGGCCGGTCACTGGGGTGGGAAACGGAGCAGGGTCTTTAGACTTGCTAGAGGATATCTTCGAAGGCTCAGAACAACTGGCGTGAATGAAAGACAGCAAGAGAACCAAAAGTAAGCGGGCTAGAGATTGAAGCATAGCCGACCTGAACATGCCCCCATTGTAGCCCAAGTTCGCAGCCGACGCAGCGGATTGTGAATTGATTTTTTGCTTTCAAATCTCCATTTTTCCTGGCCGTACGGCTCCCTTTGCCAGAAGATAAGCAGTGGGCCGCCGACAGGGCTACCATCCTCCAAGGGCTGGGTGTGCTGGACCTTGATGGAAAGCCAACGGCCCGTCTGGAAACTGTAAAAGCAGCAAATGTCGCGCGACTCACCCAGGATGATTGGCAGAGGGAAAGAGATAAGATGGTTAAGACCTGTAACCAGTGTCATTCAGTCAATTTGCCAAGGGCGAAGGATATCAGTTTCGAGTTTCAAGTTGCGTTTTTGCGCGTTCAGGCCTACGGCATAAGGCGCTGATACCAGGAAGAGAAAGATCATTAGCACTTCAGAGTCGCCGAAATTAAACTCGAACAACCCTGCCAGGAACAGCGCTAAGACCGTAGTGAACCCAATGGCGTAAATGGCCTTTTCCTTTTGTTCTGGGGGTGTTTGACGATATCCCTTCCAATGATCGAGAGCCAGTTTGCACATGAGCCACAGCCAAAATAGGGCACAGGGAATGCCTCTTTCCGCGGCAAACTGAAGCATGTTGTTGTGCATGTGTACAGGGTAAAAGCCGGAACGTTTTCGATCCTCAGGGAAAGGATGATAGTCATAAAAGACTCTTGAGATCCTTTGAGGACCGACCCCAAACCATGGGTGTGCTTGAACCATGCTCAAGCCAGCCTTCCAGATGGCAATGCGGGCATAGTTGGACGGCTCATTGGGATTCCAAACGCTCTGGATCCTCTTTTGAATGAAATTTGGCGCCATTAGCAAGACAAGTGCAAGAGACAATCCCGCGTATGCCAACGTCTTCCAATGAAAATGTTTCATGAGAAGAAGCACAAGAGTTCCTCCAATCGCAGCGATCCAAACACTGCGTGTCAGTGTCAGTGTCAATCCCACTCCTATAAGACCGAGTCCGGCCAGCCACAAAGGAACCTTCTTCGGCTTCCCAAAAAGGATGAAACCGGTTAAGGCAACAAAGACAAGCATCAACTCACCGCTTAGTGTCATCCAATGGCCCATGAAACCGGTCAGGCGGGTCTCGACGCTGATTCGAGAAACAATTAGGTACTGGCCAATAGTTAGAGCAGATGACAGAACCCCCAGGGTAAAGAGCATTGTGTAAGTCTGAAACGTCCGTTCTGGGTTGTATAGATTCGTAACCAAAAGTATTAAGACAAACAGCCAAAACTTATTAACCGGTGCTCTCCCAATTCCTGGTTCAGATGAAAACAGCAAGGAAATGACAGTGTAAGCCATGAAAAGCAGGAGTGGAGCTTTGATGGGGGGAAAGAAAAAAGTGAAAGGTCTTGAAGAGTATTTCTGCCAGGCAAACCCCACGATTGCCAACGCTAGGAAAATCTGAGACAGCGCAATGGAAACTATCGGCAAGGTTGCTCCAAGCAGCAAAAGGAAATAGGTGGCTTGTTCAACAGACAAATCGTATCTTTTCATCTATTGACCTTTGCAGTCATAGTGACATGGAGTTTTAGTTTTGCAAGCAAAGGATTATATTAGCACGGTCGTAATGTGTCAGACTTTTTCTCAGTGAAAGGAGAATGTCTTGTTTCAGATAATTCATAAGAGTATCTTGGCGGGTCTATTTCTTTTTCTCATCATTACATCCTCAGAAGCGGGTGCACAGAATTCTACAGAACCTCCTGTTACGTTCTCTTCTCCTGATATGGTGGTGCTGAGTGTGGGCGATACCATGGTCACGGCCAGGGAGGTTGAGAGAATCCTGCAGACCATGCCTCCTCAGTTTCGTCCTTATTATTCCGGTCCTGGCCGGAGAGTGTTGGCAGATGTGATTGTCAAGAATAAGATTTTGACGAAAGAAGCGGAAAAACGCCGGTTGCTGGAAAACAATTCTGTGCAGCTCGACATGAAGATCTCCAAAGAATCCATTCTATCTGCGGCCGCCAGTCGAGAATTAGAAAAAGAATTCGCTGTGACCCAGGAAGAGGCCCAGAAATTCCTGGATGAACATGTTAGTCAGTTTGAAGAAGTCAGAGCGAGAAGAATCGTGATTCGATCTACATCGAGCATCCCCTACGACACGGGAGCTCACGTCGACAAGCCCCTGAGTGATCAGGAAGCCAAGGCCAAGGCTGAAGGGCTCCGCAAAAAATTGGTCGAGGGCGAAGATTTTGAGGAATTAGCGGCAAAGTTCTCCCAGGATTCCATGTCCTCGGGAAGGGGCGGCGACCTGGGCTTTATTAGAAGGGGGAATAAGATTCATCTAATTGCTCCACCTCTCGAAGAACGAATCTTTTCTTCAAAGCCAGGAACGCTGACAGATGTGATGCAAACGCCCTTAGGATTCGAGATCGTCCGAATTGAGGAGAAAAGAATTCCCAAGATTGGAGACCTCCGAAAAGAGATCGATCCCCTGATCCGAGGCCAAAAAATAGACGGCTGGGTGAATGCGAAGAAACAGGAACAACCAGTCAAAATAGATGAAGAGTACTTTAAGTCAACCGCTGTCTCTGCGGTTCAAGGTATCCATAAGTAGGAATCGGCGAGGAACGGGTGAAAGACGTTTCTATTCCCTGTTCCCTCAAGTCTAATCCCACTGCATGCTTATTTCAGCTCAGAAATCCTGGGTTCCTCGAGCAATTTCTTGATTTGCTCTTCCAGCAGCTTGGGCTGAGTGGCTTCTTTTTGAGTTCCTTCTTCGTATTTCCCCGTCACGTTTCCCTTGCGGTCAATGAGAACCATATAGGGGATGCGAAAGCTGGGTTTGGCAGGAGTGATGCCTGTGTAGCTCACGGCAATCGAAAGGTCGCCGATCAAAACAGGGTAGGTAA
>JBGOVH010000279.1:0-4706 GCA_041478005.1 Terriglobia bacterium
AAGGGCATTTTCCATCTTTCCAGATAAGGCATAAACCAAAGCCAGATTCATATGATAGCTGGCTTCGATCTGAGTATCGGGCTTGCTGCTCTGAGCAAGCACTTCCAAAGCCTTGGTATAGTTTTCTGAAGCCTCATCAAATTTTCGAAGGCCCTTGTAGGACTCTGCCATGTTTGCGTAGACAACGTGTTGCTTTGGGTCAAGCTCGGCTGCGGCCTTGAATTCCCCTACAGCCTCTTCATATTGTTTGGCCGCAAAGTACTCTCGCCCCTTATCAAAACGCCCCTTCATGGTACCGTGCTTCTTGGCCTGCTCTTCACTCTTGGCTCGAGCTTCCTTTTCCTCTTTGGTTAGCTCTCTGGGCTGGGACTTGCTCTTCTCGGCCTCTTGCTTCAAATTGAAATCAAGCCTAAAGGTTTCTCCCAGGGGCACCTTGATATTGTCGAAGAAAAAAAGTTCCTTGTCGTCTTGATGAACAGAAACGCGATAGAAGCCGACAGGAAGTCCCGCGTGAAAATAATGGCCTTTCTTATCCGTTTTCACTTCGAAATGCTGCTTGATTTCCTTCCGGTCCAGCTTGACCATCGCTCCAACAAGATTAGCTCCATCAACACCCTTGACATCCCCTTCAATGGATCCTGTTTGGGCAAAAACCTTCCTTGTTCCGGACGAGGTGAGGTAAGCCAGTAGGACCACCGAAAGCGTCAAGATTTTCCAAGGTTTATACATGAGTTTCCTCCAGGTTCGTTTGTCCTTATCAAATGCCTGATCAATATACAGCAAAACCTATGCCTGTTCATTAGTTTTTGTAATCCGAATATCGAAGAGGATCTTTCAATCCAGCCTCTCGGAATCCGCGAAGACGAAGTGCGCAACTGGCACAGAGCCCGCAAGCCCATTTAGTATTCTGATAACACGACCAAGTGAGATGCAATGGCGCCCCCAGCCTGTTGCCAGTCTTTACAATTTCACTTTTTTTCATATGGATGACAGGCGTAAGAATCTCAAGCTGAGTGTCCGGTTTCGTTCCCATCCGAATCAGATGATTAAAGGCCTCGTAGTACTCAGGCCGGCAATCAGGGTACCCCGAACTGTCCTCAGCCACTGCCCCGATGAAGATAGCCTTCGCCCCAAGTACTTCGCCCCAGGAAGTGGCGATGGACAAGAAATGAGCGTTTCGAAAGGGAACGTAGCTGGTGGGGATCTCTTTTCTCTCCAAATTTGCCACTTCCACAGGCATATTGGTGTCGGTCAGACTGGAACCGCCAATGCGAGTCAGGTGGTCCAGGCTGCATACCAGCGTTTCCTTTACTCCGTAGAAGGAGGCAATATCCTGAAAGGCCTTCAACTCGCGGGATTGCGTGCGCTGTCCATACGAGACGTGCAAGAGGGCCAGCTCGTATTCACGGTGGGCAATGGCTGTGCAAACACAACTATCCATTCCGCCACTGACTAAAATGACACCCAGATTCCTGGAGAACTTTGACGAGGAGCTACTCATTTCGTTTTCATTTAATGGCCCTTAACTTAAAGGTCATCACCTTGCCTCGCACAAAGAAACAGAGATACTGTTCCCAAAATTTTCTTAGAAATCTGAAACGAGGGTGGCTGTTTTCAAGATTCACAAGGAATTCAAAGCCCAACCACTTGTAGAGTTTCAGCAGTTTGACTCTCGAGGATTGAATCTCGAAGCGCGCTTTGGAGTAGTAATTGGTTGCGTGGTGCCCCAGGAAAAAATCCAAAGACCTAGTGTTCAAGTGCCAAAGGTGAGTGGGATCCTGCCAGGATGAAGCGTCGGTATAATGAGGTGTTTCAATGTTTACTTCGGCGCCATGCCTGGCAATGCGGTGAATTTCCTCCATGGTCCTGGGAATGGACTGAATATGCTCTAACACATGAATGAGACGTATCGAGTCGAACGTATTGTCTGGGAAAGGATAGGGGAATTGATTCAGATCATGAACTACGTCCACCCCATCCAATGGAACGATATCCAGCCCCACGCTTCCAGGCAACTTATGCTTCCCGCAACCAATGTCAAGTATCTTAAGCTTCAACTGTCTTTCTCTTCCGGAACCCCAAATGAGCTTTCAAAAACTCAACCGGAGGGGCATTTTACTGGATTCTTGAGGCAATGAAAAGCACCCATGATTGCCCGGGTGTGCGACAAATTTGCGGGTAACTGGGCTGGTTCTGTTGGAGCGGGCGCTCTGCGCACGCTGAAACGGGCGCAGCAGCGCGCGTTTCACATTGCTGCTCTTCTAATGATGCACCAAACCCACAAATTTGTCGCACACCCTGATTGCCCCGATTGCCCCCCATTCTGGAATCCGTTGACGAGAAGCCTTCTGGGTCGTTATGATCCAAAGTGATTTGGAATAGTTTTGAGCAAAGAATTTCCCCTCGTCAAGATGGGGGAGCTTCTATTGAATTCTGCCATCAATGATCGCCTATCTTTCAGGTAGACTTCTTAGCAAGCAGCCCAACCGGATCATTTTGGATGTGGCTGGGGTGGGGTATGAAATCAATATCCCCTTGTCCACTTTTTACGAGCTGGGCGACATCGGAAAGCAGATTGAGCTTCAGATTCACACCCACGTCCGGGAAGATGCGCTTGCCCTTTTTGGATTTAAGAGCGCGAAAGAAAAGCTGATGTTTGAGCACCTCACTTCCATTTCAGGGATCGGTCCACGACTTGGAATTACGATCTTGTCCGGAATGATGGTAGACGAGCTCATTCCTGCAATCCGGCAAAGCAACGTAGCCCGGTTGACCTCAATCCCGGGTATTGGGAAGAAGACAGCTGAACGCCTGGTGGTTGAATTGAGGGACAAACTGGCTAGATTGGAAATCCCTTCCACAGCAGCCTCATCTCCGCCGGGAGCTTTCTCTCAACAGCAAGACGACTTGATATCAGCCCTAATTAACTTGGGCTACCCCAAACCTCTAGCAGAGCGGGCCATTCAAAAAGCAATCTCTCAATCGGGTAACGACCAAAGTTTCGAAGTTCTCCTCAGGAACTCACTCCAACAACTTTCGAGATGATTGGAAGATTGGGTAAGCGAGCTTTATGGTAGAAGAGAGATTCATGACGGGAAAACCGTTGGACGATGAACAGGTCTTTGAGCTGAGCTTGCGGCCCAAGGTGCTCAAGGAGTATATCGGTCAACAGCTAGTAAAAGACAACTTAGAGATCTCGATTGCAGCCGCCCGATCGCGAAAGGAGGCCATGGATCACGTCTTGCTTTACGGTCCGCCAGGCTTGGGGAAAACAACGTTGGCAGGTGTCATTGCCAATGAATTAGGGGCCGGCTTCAAACTGACTTCCGGTCCCGTCATTCAGATCAAAGGCGATCTGACAGCCATCCTCACCAATCTCAAGGAAAATGATGTCCTGTTCATTGACGAAATTCATCGACTGCAACCCCAGATTGAAGAAATCCTCTACCCGGCAATGGAGGATTACCGTCTCGATCTCATGATTGGGCAAGGGCCCAGCGCCCGAAGCGTATCCCTTACTCTGCCTAAATTCACTTTGATTGGAGCCACAACTCGCGCCGGACTGATAACAGCACCTCTTCGTTCCCGTTTTGGAATTATCCATCGGCTGGATTTCTATAGTGACGAGGATCTCAGCGTGATCATCACTCGATCGGCAGAGATCCTCGAAATCAAAATTGATGTCGCGGGTTGTCACGAGATTGCGCGCCGATCGAGGGGAACACCTCGCGTGGCCAATCGCCTGCTCCGTCGAGTGCGTGACTTTGCCCAGGTTAAGGCAGATGGCATCATTACGGAAAATGTTGCCCAGAAATGCCTCGCCTTGCTGGCAATTGACGATCATGGTTTTGAGGAAATGGACAAGAAGCTGCTGAAGATCATCATCGATAAGTTTTCGGGAGGCCCTGTTGGCATCAACACCATCGCTGCTGCCCTAAGTGAAGAGGTAGATGCTATTGAAGACATCTATGAACCTTTCCTCATTCAGAAGGGCTTCCTGCACCGCACACCTAGGGGGCGTGTGGCAACCAAGCTGGCCTACGAACACTTCGGACTGACACCCTCACCCAGACAGATGAGTTTTCTCTAAAGAACAGTCGTTCTAGCACGAGCAAACCTGAGGACGTAATTCATAGAATTGAGGAAGAGGGCCAGTATACGTGATTGCCCCTCAGGCGTCACAAATCATGTTTCCCGGATGGGCACTCCTATGAATGAGAGTCCAGATCCTCTCCACTCAGCCTTTCTTTGCCTGGGATCGAACTTAGGCAACAAGAAACTCAACTTGGAACTGGCCTTGCGTGCGTTGAAGCAAGCTGGAATGAAACTGGAACTGATTTCTGCAATCTATAAAACCGAACCTGTCGATCATAAAGACCAGGATTGGTTTTTGAACCAGGTGACTGCAGTCAGGACGTCACTCGATCCCTCTGCCTTGTTGAATTGCTGCCTGAGGATTGAGCGGACCATGGGAAGGGAACGACAAATTCTCAAGGGGCCTAGATGCATCGATCTAGATATTTTGCTTTACGAAAGCACTGTCCTGCAATCGCAGCAGCTTGCGATCCCACACCCAAGAATGCATTTGCGCCGCTTTGTCCTCGAACCCTTGGCAACCATCGCCGCAGACTTCATACACCCTGTTTCAGGGCAGTCTATTTCTACTCTGCTCGATCAATGCGAGGATAACTCCAAGGTTTATCGCT
>JBGOVH010000242.1:0-5054 GCA_041478005.1 Terriglobia bacterium
CATCGACAAGCTCCCCAATATTTGCCTAGCGATCACTCGCGGCCCCGCACCTGAGATAAACGTTCCCTCATAAGTCTGTTCGCTTTCCTTTACGTAGGAAACAGTGCCACCTCCGTAACGCTTTCTGAAGTATTCGCTATGATTCATGACGATTGTGCTGAACGCATAGATCATCATCCAAGGAGTTAAGAACAACGCCAAATACATATGGGTCCTGCGGATAATCTTGGAAAACATGGGTTGTCCCTCTTTGGATTTATGTAGAATAGCCAAGGGGAAAGGAGTCCAGCGCAATGATCGACGAAACCATAGCCAAAATAGAAGCCAAGATCCAAAAAGTCAATTCTGTCAAAGATGAGAACAAGAAAGAATTGTTGAACCTGTTGGGGACATTAAGAATTGAAATCTCTGAATTGGAGAAGACGCATGCCGAGGAAGCGCAAAGTATCGCGGCCTTCACCGAAGTCTCCACTCACGAAGCAACACGACAAGAGAAGAATCCTGAACTCCTGGAGCTCTCGGTCCGGGGACTGGAGTCATCGGTCCACGGCTTCGAGACTTCTCACCCCCAACTGGTGGAGATTGTGAACGCTTTCTGCTTAATGCTCTCCAATATGGGGATTTGATATGAATTGTGCAGGGAACGAGTCACACGTCTTCTCAACGAGCTAGTTGTGGGGTTTTAGGAATGGATTTCCAATCTCACTATTTCCCACTCACACCCGGCCCCTGAAGGTGTGAAAAAATTGGGAGCGTCGTAGGGAACGGACGCTGTTCCGTTCTTTGTTGAGTGACGAAACCAATTTGAATTCAGTGCTCCGTGGCACCGGGGAACGCTATGGCGAGCGTTCCCTACAGCCGATTCAGCAATTTTTTCACACCTTCCCTCTCCCTGAGTGGACTCAGTGGGCGAGAAAGAGCTAACCTGTTGAGTTTACTCCCTTGCCCCCATCGGGGGACGTCGGGGGAGAGTGTGGCCGAAGGCGGGGCGAGGGGATACCGCGGCTGCAAAGTCAAATATGAAACACAGTACTGGCTAATTCCCAAAAAAGTTGGATAGGCCAGCTTTTCCGATGACATAGACAACCCAAAATGATACAACAATGGCCAGCGATTTGCGGAAATTAGGTCTAGCGGAAGTTGCAGCGAAACCAGCAGCCAATAGGAATAGCAGCCAAAAACTCAGCAGATCGAAAGAAGATGCCACACTGTGAAGGAATTTTCCGGTTTCGGCAGGGTTGAGAAAATAACCGACATTTGATGCCAGCGGGTTTCTTAAATCAAAATCGGAAAAGTCCTTGGTGAGCAGAATGACCATCAACGTGATAAATGATGAGCCCAGTGAGTAGGCGAAGAACGAATATGCGCAAACGGAAAAGACTTTTTTGAAGTTCATTTCTTCTCCGGCAAGCGTCAAGGCCACCAGAAAAACACCGGCTAGAACCAGAAGCGAGATGGGAATTGAAATGACGGGTACAGCGTAAATCATCAGCTTGGTGAACGGACTGCCTTCTGCCGCGGCTACAATTTCATCCCTCTGCGGATTGCCCTGTAGTGACGCTTGCAAGATGTTTCCAATCCCCATCCTGCCGACGGCAACAATATTAGAGATGAGGACGAGAACAAGACATGCCGCTAACGGAATAAACCAATCTGAACTTTGCCCGATGGTTTTAAACGTCTTTTGGGGCTCAAGAAAAACACCAAATAGTTTGGCAAGGCTGCCAGTACCATCTGCACCAACCCTTCCTTCATCTTGCGTTTCCATGGTCCCTCCTAAGAAAATAGGATCGTCCCCCCTTGCCAAGGGGGGACTTCAGGGGGGTGATCACAGCCGTCTTTTTTTCATGCTTCGGGGCGCGGCCCAGGGCGGCATGGATGGCGCTTCTGCTGGCCATGGATGGCCCGCCATGTGGGCAGAGATTCTCGATGCCTCCACCTACAGCCCTGCCAAACTGGCAAAGGCTCGATCGAGGGCTCGGGTGGCTTCATCCACGTCGTTTTTCGAGCAGATTAGAGGTGGGCCAATGCGAATGACGTTTCCCCACAAGCCGCCTTTGCCGATTAGCAAGCCGAACTCACGGGTCTTCTCGAAAACTTGTAATACGGCCTGGGAATTAGGGGACTTATCCGGGTTCACGAGCTCTAAGGCCTGCATCAAACCCATTCCGCGGACATCGCCAATGACCGAATATTTCTGCTTTAGTCCCTCCAGTTGGTCGCGAAGATACTGGCCTACGAGACTGGCATTTTGAATCAGATTGTGTTTTTCGATGTATTCGATCACTGCCAGGGCTGCCGTGCTGGTGACCGGATTTCCGCCGAACGTGGAAAAGGACAAACCTCTGTAACTGTCGGCTATCTCAGGAGTGGTCAAGGTGGCCCCAACAGGGGAACCGTTGGCCATTCCCTTGGCCAAAGTCATCACATCGGGATCCACCCCCCAGTAAGTAATGCCAAACATCCCTTCTCCCGTTCTTCCCCAGGCAGTTTGCACTTCATCGATGATCAGCAGTCCGCCATAGTTGTGAATAATGCGCTGGACCTCTTTGAAATACTCCTTCGGTGGCGTGACAAATCCGCCAACTCCCAAAATAGGCTCAGCGACCATACCCGCGATTTGGCCAGTGGTAGAAGTCTGAATGAGCTCTTCTATATCCTTGGCGCAACGCAGGTCGCATGAAGGGTAGGTCAAGCCAAACGGGCACCGGTAACAATAGGGAGCTGCTGCTGGGACAAACCCAGTCACGGCCGAGGGGAGGATTCTCCAGGTGGAATGTCCACACATCGCCAGCGCTGCTTGGGAGCGCCCACTGTATCCATGGCGCAGCGTAATCATTTCCTGAGACCCCGTGTGCTGTTTTGCCAGCATGACGGCTGTTTCATCCGCCTCGGTCCCGCTATTAGTGAAAAAACTCTTCTGGAGACGTCCCGGTGCGATCTGCGCAAGTTTTTCCGCCAGCAGCACAGCCGGCTGAGTAATGTAGAGGGTTGAAGTATGCTGCACTTTGCGATTTTGCGCTTCCACAGCCGCATTGACTTCCGGATTGCAGTGTCCCACACTGACAGTGAGTACACCGCCAAAGAAATCGAGATAGGATTTGCCGTGGGTGTCTTGAACGCGCATGCCCTCGGCTCGCTCCACTACCAAAGGTTCCTGGTAGTAGGTGTTGGCACAAGGCCAGACGTACTTTTCTTTTTTTGCCAGGATGTCTTCTTGAATTTTTTGCATAGGCAGGCCTCATAAGTCGTCTGATGACGCAAAACTTTCGGCATTATAACTCGATTTGACGATTTCAAGGTTTTTCAGATTCCTTCCGCTCCACCCGCATACAATGCTCAATTGCAAGGGAAAAGGCAGAGTGCTAGGATAACTTGTCGATTGTGACGCGTTCCCGCTTTCTGTTCGCCCCCGTGACTGAACTCGTATGCCGCTCAAAGAAGCATCTCGTTTGACAGGGCAATCCGTCCATCAGTCTTTCTGAGGAAATCACGTGTTACTTTACTTGCTGGTTGCAATCATCATTTTCTGCTGCGCCGTGATCCTTATTCTTGTGGGGCGTTCGAAAAAGAATGACAACCGTTACGAGTTATCATTGATCGTCTCTCAACAGCAAGAAAAGGAATTGACAGAGCTTCGAGAGAAGCTTTCTGAGACCCAGAATTCTATTGAAATGGATATGCTGATGGTTCGCGAGATCACCAGCATTCTGGGAAATATGCAGGGGATCGAACTGTCCCTCCAGGCGGCCTTCTCCCGCATGCTGGAGATTCTGTCAATCGACTTTGGGATTCTCTCTTTTGAAGGGAATCGGAACGGTTTTCAGTCTTTCAAAGGAACGTCTGAGAATCTTTTGAAGACCCTGGAGAACGTGACCCAGCGCCGGATCGTCCTGGAAGATAGTTCGTCCGAGTTGACCCCGCTGTCTTTTGAGGATTTTCAAAAGGCTCGAGACTTGAAAGTAATGAAAAGCGCCCACTCCTTGTTAGGCTTCGCCTGTAAAGTGAGGTCCATTCGAGAAGGCTACTTTTTGGTGGGCTTTCACAAACCTCATGAGTACACGCAAGCTGAATTGGACGCTTTGCAGCTTTGCGCCGACCAGTTTGCTGTCAACTTCCAGGTATCCAAGCGTTTGCTCGATTCTCAGGAGCTGGCGGAACTTCAGCATGATTATATTGCTAATGTCTCCCACGAGTTGAGAACCCCGTTGACCACAATTTACGGCTACCTCACCATTCTCAAAAGTTATCCAGAAAAACTCTTCCAGGAAAACGAAAGACACGAAATGTTTTCCATCATGACCGAAGAGTGCCAACGGTTGATTCGGCTCATCAACAACCTCTTGCTCTCCATAAGGGTCGAACAGGAAGATTTTCAGATGAAACTCAAACCTGTGTCGATCTCCCTGGGAGAAATGATCTCTCAAACCTGTCGATTCATGGAGCGTGAGTTCAAAAGTAAGAACATCCAGGTAGTTACAGATATTCCGGCTGGTTTGAGTCCTATTGAGGGGAATTATGATCTACTTTACCAGGTCTTCCAGAACTTGATGGCTAACTCGATAAAATTCTCGTCCAAGGACCCGAAGATTGAAATCATGGCAACGGAAGAAGAAGAATCGATTGTCGTCACTGTCACGGATAATGGAGTGGGGATCGAGGAGCAGGCGTTGCCAAAGATTTTTCAGAAGTTTTACCGGGCACAATCCCAAGCCTCCAAGCGACCGGGCTTGGGAATAGGACTCTATTTGGTAAGCAAGCTTGTTGAGATGCATCATGGCAAGATTGAAGTAGCCAGTGAACTGAATAAGGGAACGTCGTTCAAATTGCGCTTCCCCAAGGCCAGTGTTGCGCAATCCATCTCGCAGGGTGCGAGTAGTTAGTTCGTTATACGCTCAATGGAGGGCTGCGCTCCGCGAAGCCCTCGAAGTATCCTCGAGCTCGACCTTCCAACTAGGTTGGGTTAACGTCCAGCTGTTTCAAGAGAGGCTATCATGCCAATGACTTTCTCAGGATTTTCTGCGGAGGTTTTGCGCTTTTTTCGGCAGTTGAAG